>VGZN01000307.1 GCA_016872635.1 Planctomycetota bacterium
CGATGGATCCAGACTGGGACACTTAGCAAAGCCATCGGGTGCAGCGGCGGTTTCGTCAGCGGATCCGAGCTTTTGACGTCTTGGATGATTCATCATGCTCGTTCATGGATCTACTCGACGGCGATGCCAGCCGCAATCCTTTCCGCCGCAGCCAAGGCGATCGAGTTATTGCAGTCGATGGAAACGCAACGGCAACAACTCGCCAACACGAGTACCCAACTGCGCCGTCGACTGCTCGAACGCGGCTTCAAAACACGACTGGATTCGACACCGATCATTCCGATCTACGTTCCCTCGCCGAGCGATGCTCTTCGCATATCACAACACCTCGCCGATTCCGGCTACTTCGTACCAGCCATTCGCCCCCCTACCGTTCCACTCGAGGGCTCGCTCCTCCGGGTCAGCCTGAACCTTTCTCACACCCCAGATCAGCTTGAGGGTTTAATCCGAGCTCTCGAATCGGCAAGCCCCTATCCAGTTCGTTAGGGCTCGCCAACCAACTACACTTTCGCATCCACGGATACCGCTGATTTTCATGCAACTCGGTCCGATCCGAGACCTTCCTGGTTACAGACGCCACGCGCTCGAATGCTGGCCAACCCTGGCGAACCGTTTGGAAGCATCGTTTGGACGCTTCCTGCAGGGAACTTCAGTCCTGGTGAAGGCTTGCGAACTGTGTTAAAACGTGATTGGGATCGCGGTGATCAGCGAGGAGTAAAACTTCAGTGTTTTGCCAATTCGCACCCACGATTGCGGCGTATTTTTTCCGACCGACTCTGTTTTTTAGACTGAACGTATGAGCAACATTGAAAATTGCATCATCATTGGAAGCGGACCTGCAGGATGGTCTGCAGCCATTTACGCCGCTCGAGCGAATTTGCGCCCGCTCCTTTTTGAAGGGGCAATGACCGAGGAAAATCGGGTCATGGGACGGTTCCCGATGGGGCAACTCGCTCAAACCACAGAAGTCGAAAACTATGCTGGATTTCCTTCGGGGAAACTCAAAGAGTTCCTGACCTCAGCCATCGATCCCAGTCGCCAATACATGTTTCCACCGGTGGAAGAGCATCCGCACGCGGTCACCGGCCCCGAGCTGATGGAGTTGATGCGCCAACAGGCTACCAACTTCGGGACTCGAGTGATCACCGATGATGTTGTCAGCGTCGACTTTTCAAAACAGCCCTTGGTGCTCAACACCAGCGAGAATGGCACTTACGAAGCCCGCACGGTGATCATCGCCACCGGAGCCAGTGCGAACTACCTCGGTTTGCCTAGTGAAGAAAAATTCCGAAACCGAGGTGTCAGTGCTTGCGCCGTCTGTGATGGTGCCCTACCTCGATTCCGAAACAAACCTCTCGTCGTCGTCGGTGGCGGTGACTCCGCCGTAGAAGAAGCGAGTTACCTGACCAAGTATGCCTCCAAGGTCTACCTGCTCCTGCGACGCGGTGAGATGCGGGCCAGCAAGATCATGCAAGGGCGGGCCCTCTCCAACCCAAAGATCGAGTTGGTCAAATTTTCCGTGGTGGACGAGGTTCTCGGTGATGAGGCTGATCCGCGAGTAGGGGTTACCGGTGTTCGGATCAAGAATGTGCAGACCAATAACACCAGCCTCCTTGAGGCAACCGGGATGTTCCTGGCTATCGGCCACACTCCCAACACCAAATTTCTTGGTGGCCAAGTAGAAACTCGAGAACACGGCTACATCGCTTGGAAGCAATCCTACCGCACCATCACAAGTGTTCCAGGTGTCTTTGCTGCAGGTGACGTCGCCGATGATTACTACCGTCAAGCGATCACATCGTCAGGCACAGGATGCATGGCAGCACTCGACGCTGAACGTTTCCTTGCGAGCGCTGGATTTCACTAGTTGCGAGCTGACACTTGAACGCTGAAGTTCCGAGATCATCTAACTTGCCAATCGTTGTTCGCGGCGCACGCGAACACAATTTAAAGGATATCGATCTAGTTCTCCCCCGGAATCAATTCATCTGCTTCACCGGGGTGAGCGGAAGCGGCAAAAGCTCACTGGCCTTCGACACGCTCTACGCTGAAGGCCAACGCCGTTATCTCGAGAGCCTCTCGACCTACGCAAGGCAATTCGTCGGGCAATTGCCCAAGCCCGATGTCGATTTGCTATCGGGTCTTTCCCCTTCAATCTCGATCAGCCAAAAATCGACTGGAAACAACCCACGATCGACGGTGGGTACCATCACCGAACTGACCGATTTCCTCCGGGTTCTCTTCGCGCGTTGCGGAACAGGGTTCTGCCCCAAATGCGATTCGGTGATCGCTAGCCAGACCCGAGACCAAATGATCGATCGCATCCTGCAACTCGATCCTACATCTCCTTACCTCTTCATGGCACCCGTCATCCGAGGCCAAAAAGGAGAACACAAGGACCTCTTCGAAGATCTGCGCCGCGCGGGATTCAATCGGGCGCGCGTCGATGGATCTGTGTATCCACTGAACGATGTCCCGACCCTCGAACGGTACAACAAACACGATATCGAACTGGTGGTGGATCGCATCACCCTCTCGAAATCAAGCCGTCAGCGCATCGCCGAGACTGTCGACAACGCCCTTCGCTACGGCGATGGAACCATGCTGATCTCACCGATGGTTTCTAAATCAACCCTCCAACAATCGCTGGCATCCTTCGCAGGGGATTCAGCCGGAGATGAATTGCAAGAGCCCACTCGCAAGAAGAAACCAAAAGCACCTCTGAAGAAATCCAAGGACGACAGCGATCCGAAGAATGCAAACAGCACGGTCACAAACTCGATTGACAGCGCCGGGAGCGATACGCTCGTTTCGGACCCTCGTCGCGATGTGATTTTCTCTCAGTCTTACGCCTGTGCACAGTGCGGTATTTCCTACTCTCCCCCGACACCGCAACTCCTTAGCTTCAATTCCCCCCAAGGAGCATGCTCGACGTGCGAAGGTCTCGGGGACACCTACTCGTTTGCCGAGGATCTTCTAATCGCTGACGAGTCCAAATCGGTACGCGCAGGTGCGATCGAGTTGATCGGCAAATGGACTGATATGAGCAAATGGATGCGGCGCTCTCTCGGCGCATTCAGCAAACTGCTCGCATACCGTTTCAAATCGCCCAAAGACTTAATCGCAATCCCTTGGAAAAATCTCTCGACCGATCAACGCCATGCGTTGCTCTACGGAGTGGGGGGGGCCCAAGTCGGCTGTGGCCGTGCGGGCTCGCGCACCGGCGTGTTCACTGGAATTGCGAACGAGTTTCTCGAGATCTATCGACAAACGACGAATCCGATGTTCAAGGCGAGGTTCGAGAAATTCATGCGAGTCGCCCATTGCACCGAATGCGATGGAACTCGACTCAATGCTCAAGCCCGCTCGTTGCGGCTAAAGTCCTTGTCGCCTGACTTCAAGAAGGATCCATGGAAAGCGATCGGCGAATGCTCGCGTCTCTCGATCGCACAGTGCGCCGAGTTCTTTTCAAAGATTGAACTTGAAAAAACCCAAGTCATCATTGCCGAAGAAGCCATTAAAGAAATCCGACTGCGGCTGCAATTCCTCATCGATGTCGGTTTGGGATACCTTTCGCTCGAGCGGACAGCCCCAACACTTTCGGGGGGTGAATCCCAACGGATTCGATTGGCGAGCCAAATTGGAGCTGGGTTGGTCGGAGTACTTTATGTGCTCGATGAACCATCGATCGGATTGCACCCACGTGATAACGATAAATTGCTCGAGTCGCTCAAACGCTTGAGAGATTTAGGCAACACCTTGATCGTCGTCGAGCACGACGAAGACACCATGCGAGCCGCAGACACCTTGGTCGATTTTGGACCAGGCCCCGGGGTTCGAGGTGGCGAACTGATCACCATCGGATCCATCGACGATGTCTCCAAGAACAAACGGAGCTTGACCGGTGCCTTCCTTAGCCGTCGCATGACCATCGATCGGCCAGCGACTCAGCGACGCGGCAATGGACATAGCGTCAAAGTGCTCGGTGCTTCGCATAACAACTTGATGGACATCGACGTGGAGTTCCCGCTCGGTCGATTGATCGCGGTGACCGGTGTAAGCGGTAGCGGAAAAAGCTCCCTCGTCACCGACATACTTACCCCCGCCCTCCGCAATGCCCTCAATCGCGCAGAGGATTCACCCGGTGCTCACCGAGGCATCGAAGGTTTAGAACATCTCGACAAGATCATCGATATCGATCAAAGTCCCATCGGCAGAACGCCTCGCAGCAATCCCGCCACGTACACGAAACTCTTTGACGAAATTCGCGATCTATTCGCAGAACTCCCCGAAAGCAAACGCCGTGGTTTTGCACCTGGGACATTCAGTTTCAACACCGAGCTAGGACGCTGTACCGCTTGTGATGGACATGGTGCGATTCGTCTCGATATGGAGTTCCTCGCCGATTTATGGGTACCTTGTGCCGCATGTGAGGGGAAACGCTATAACCGCGCCACCCTCCAAGTCCTCTTCAAGGGGAAATCGATCGCCGATTGCCTCGACCTTGATGTCCAACAAGCCCTTGAACACTTCTCAGCGTTTCCAAAAATCGTCGATAAGCTGGAGACGCTCAGCAACGTGGGACTCGAATACCTCAAACTAGGTCAACCCTCGCCAACACTATCCGGTGGCGAAGCACAACGGATCAAACTTTCTCGCGAACTGAGCAAACGCGCTACGGGGAAAACACTCTATGTTCTCGATGAACCGACTACCGGCCTCCATTTTCACGACATCAACCTCTTGCTGCGCGTCCTGCAAAGTTTAGTCGACCGTGGAAATACGGTCGTCGTCGTCGAGCATAACCTCGATCTCATCCAAGCCGCCGACTGGATCATCGACCTCGGCCCGGAAGGTGGTGCAGGAGGTGGTCGGGTCGTTTGCCAAGGGACCCCCGAGCAGGTTGCGAAGAATAAAAAGTCGCAAACAGGAATCGCCTTGAAGCAATACTTCGAACAGCACGATGGGAGCCATGCGGATGACATTGGCGGAAAGAACAATAGCGTTGAGAAGAAGTTATCGTCGAAAGCCGCTGCGACAACAAAATCAAAAACCAACCTAGGTAAGGATGCTTCGTTTCGAAGTCCTGCCCTGGAAGACATCTGCGTATCCGGCGCCAAGCAGCATAATTTGAAAGGGATCGATCTCACGATCCCTCGCAACACGATGACGGTATTCTGCGGACATAGCGGCAGTGGGAAAACGTCCATGGCGATGGATACGATCTACGCCGAAGGACAACGGCGATTCGTCGAAAGCCTCAGTCCTTACGTCAGGCAGTTCGTCGGACAAATGCCAAAACCAACGGTCGATCGAATCGATGGATTAAGTCCCGCTGTGGCCATCGAACAACGAGGACTCTCACACACCCCTCGTTCCACCGTAGGCACCGTAACCGAGATCTACGATTACCTCCGAGTCTTCTTCACCCGTTTAGGGCAAATGCATTGCACCCAATGCGATGCACCCGTCAGTTCCCAAACGATCGACCAAATCATTGATCGCTGGCTAGCGATCGGTAATGAACTCAAAGCTAATGGTAACAGCGACGGCGCGAAAAAAGGAATCCGTTGCCTGCTGCTGGCTCCCCTGGCTCCCCCCACCAACCAATCCCTCGCCGATTTCTTTGACGATCTCAAACGGGATGGCTTTGTCCGCGTGCGTATCAACGGGATGACTTACGAGATCGATGCGTTGCCAGACCTCAATAAGAAAACTCGATTGGAAATCCAAGTCGTCATCGATCGAATCCAACTGGATACCGTCGATCGAAAACGACTGAGCGATAGTATCTCCACCGCATTGGGACTTGGAAATGGCTTGGTGCAAATGGCGGTCGCCGAGGAACGTCGCAAAGAAAACCAGTGGGTGGTGCACACATTCTCGTTGCAACTCTCCTGCAATCATTGCGGTATCTCATTCCAGCCTCTGACACCCCACCACTTCTCGTTCAACACGGGTGTCGGCTGGTGCCCTTCGTGCCAAGGCCTCGGTGTGGAAACAGGAACCGACCCCGCATCCTTCCTCGATGAATCGAAGTCGCTCCTCGAGGGAGGATTGCTCATATGGCCGGAAACAACCACACCGATTTCGAGGGCGATGCTCAAAGCGTTGGAGCGGCATTCAGGACTTCCCATCGATCGCCCGATTGCATCCTTAAGCAGCATACATCGCTCACTCCTTCTGCGAGGAACAGGGGATCAAGAAATCGTTGTGATCAACGAGGATTTCGACGACCGTGTTGCAGGAACCTCGAAACGGGCTAAGCGGAACAATCCTACCGCTACAGTCTTGAGTTATCGTTTCCACGGCGTCTACCCAGCCCTGGAAAATCTGTCGAACGCTAACCCGACCGTGCGCATGCGACTCAGCAAGTTTCTC
>VGZN01000308.1 GCA_016872635.1 Planctomycetota bacterium
CCCGAGATCTTGAGCTTGCAAGAGTTCATCCGCGGTATCGAAGTCTCCGAAAATGTCATCCGATATGCATTGGCGATCGTACGACAAACACGAATCGGCCAAGCTGGTGTTCCTGACTTTGTCCAAGACCAACTCGCGTGGGGTGCCGGACCGCGGGCTGTTCAGTTCCTTATCCTCGGCGCCAAAGCAAAAGCAGCGCTCTCAGGTCGTGCACAGGTTGATACCGCCGATATCCAGTTTTGCGCTAAACCCGTCCTACGTCACCGTATCGTTGTCAATTTCGCCGCCGAAAGCGATGGAGTCACTAGCGATACCGTTATCGAACAATTGATTAAGAACACACCGACAGCTCAAGACGAATTGCTGCGTGATGCCCGATTCCAAAAACTATTTGCATCCTGAAGCAATCCGACGCATATCGTCGATGGAACTCCGGGCCCGCAACATCGTTGAGGGCTTTCTCTCGGGGATGCATCGCAGTCCATACTTTGGGCAATCCGTCGAGTTCGTTCAGCACCGTCAGTACGTCCCAGGGGATGATCTCCGGCATATCGATTGGAAGGTCTGGGGCCGGCAGGACCGACTCTATATCAAGCAGTACGAAGAAGACACCAACCTGCGATGCACCTTGCTCGTCGATGGTTCCGAGAGCATGAACTACGGTCGTGGACCACTAAACAAATTCGACTACGCCGCAACCCTCTCCGCGTGCCTCGCCTACTTGACTCTGAGGCAACAGGATTCTGTGGGACTCACCCTGTTCGATCAACAGATTCGAACGAAATTGCCCTGGCGATCCAGCCGGAACCATTTGCAGTCCATCTTCCGCTCGTTGCAACAATCAAAGCCGACCAACAAGACCGATTTGACCAAGGTCTTCCGCGAGATCAATGACAATTATCCCAAACGAAGCCTAATGGTACTGGCTACCGATTTCCTAGGCAGTGAAAAGGAGTCCCTCCAAGGACTCGCCTCGCTACGCAAGTCAGGGCATGACATCTTGGTATTCCATATCATGGATGATGATGAACTCGATTTCCCTTTTAACGATCCAACCCGATTTGAAGGGATGGAAACCATCGATCACTTGACCTGCAACCCACGAGCGTTGCGTGAAGGTTACCTCGAATCGCTCCAAAGGTTCCTCGACCGCGTCCGCCGAGCCTGTGCAAGTGCTCAAATCGATTATCAACTGATCCGCACCAGCCGCAACATCGACGCAGCCTTGAGCGCATTCCTGAGCGCCCGGATGGCTCACATGAGGAAGAGGTAAGCTGATGCAATTCCTATTCCAACCATTGGCTTGGGGCTTCTTGCTGGTCCTCGTCCCCCTGCTCATCCATTTGATAAACCTGGTGCGTCATCGCCGCACGGCATGGGCTGCGATGGAATTCCTGCTGGAAAGCTACCGCAAGAATCGAAAATGGGTATGGCTCAAACAAGCCCTTTTGATCGCTTCGCGAATGCTGGCGATGGCCCTCATGGTTGCGATGCTGGCCCAATGGGTATCTGGCTCCAAATGGCTTTCGTTGCTCGGTCGCTCTACGATCCATCATTACGTAGTCCTCGATGATAGCGCCTCGATGGGGGATACAGCGAACGGAAAATCGGCCTACCAAACGGCTCTCGGCGCCGTCGCTTCGATCGCCAGTGCTGCCAAGCAAGACTCGCAATCCCATGTCCTTTCTCTCTTCCGAGCCTCAAGAGCTTCCATCGCTGCCAGTCGCCTCAATGCGACCAACGATGAATCCAACACATCGCCGAAATCGACGACGGCCGCGGATGGTTCCCCCCAGGCCGCCCCTGACGCAGCCAGCACACAGACCGCCTCTACTGCTACCACTGGCCAAAAACTACGAGCGGATACCATCGCGGATCTGCTCGCTAGAACTATCCCCTCCGACCCGCTCGAACTGCTAACCAAGATCAACGGTACAACTCCTACGCAACTTGAGTGCTCGCTAACCGATGCTCTCGAAACCATCTCGCCACTTGTCCAAGCCGACGAAAACGAACGGGTGATCGTCTACCTGATGAGCGACTTTCGCTCCAAGGATTGGACCAACATGGTCGCTTTGAAACAGCGATTGCAATCGATCAAGGGAGACCGGGTCGAAATCAAGCTGATCGATTGCGTTGAAAGTCAGCATGAAAATTTGACCATCCTGTCGATGGAACCTCGGCAAGAAGTTCTCGCTGCTGGTGTTCCCACGATGATCAATGTCACAGTAAAGAACAACGGAGTTACCCCCGCACGAAACGTCGCCACGCGGATCACGGCTGTCGATTACAGCCAGCGCGATGGCGAACCGAAACCCACAGAACGTTTTTCAGGCATGACTACGGAACTCCCCCCGTTGGTTTTCGATCGAATCGAACCCGGAGAGTCTGTGACTCGGAATGTTCAGGTTGTCTTTCCAAAAAGTGGGTCTCACTTAGTCGCCGCCGAACTGCCGACCGACTCGCTACAAAGCGATAACACAGCGCGCTGTGTTCTCGATATGGTGGATGGCGTCCGGGTACTTCTCGTCGACGGTGATCCAGGTGGCAAACACTCGTTCTTCTTCGAATCCGCGTTGAATCCCGGTGGTACCGCAAAGACAGGCTTGATCATATCTCGAGAAGGTCCAGAGTACCTGCGGGATACCGATTCCGAAGCCCTCAATAACTACGCATGCATCATCCTGCAATCGATCCCGAATCTCGACGCGCGAGCTCTGAACAATCTGCATCGCTATGTCTCCAAAGGAGGTGGGCTTTCGCTTTGGTTTGGCGACGATGTTTCAGCGGCCGACTATCTTCGCAATTACGCGGCATGGACCAAACCGATCCCCGGCGCCAGCAACACCACTCCACTCCTTCCGTTCGGACTCAAAGGCGCGACCGAACTGAGCAAGGAGGCAGGGGACACAACGCCGGACATCATCGCGGACAATCATCCTATTTTCGCTCCGTTGCTCGGACTGAGCAATTCGCCGTTTCAGTTCGTTCGCATCCAACGATTCGTCGAGATCGATACCAACTCGAATGCGACGACAGCAAGCCTTCAAAAATCCTGGAAGCCCGTTGCAAGCCTCCGAAATCAACAACCTCTTTGGGTCGATTATCCCATCGGTGCAGGGCGAGTATTGATCTCGTTGACGTCCCTCGATCGCCGATGGAGCAATTGGCCTCAAGATCCTACCTTCGTCGTTGCCGCCTTGAAGATGGTCGGTTATCTGTCCTCGTTCCGTTCGCCAGAAACATCCAAATTCGCGGGCTCTCCATTGCGATGGGATTTTTCTGCCCAAGAGATGTTGCCGGAGACGCAACTGCTCTTTCCACCCGCGTCCATTCGCGGTGTGCGTTCGACGCTACAGGTCAACGCGACAAGCGTTGGCGACAATTCACTCAGAGCATCCCTGGACCCCCGCGACAGCAATCTCAGTGAAGATGTAACACGCTCGTTGACCTCCGCAGGGGCTTTCGAATGGTGGGGAACCTCGACCCAAGGCGACACACTGGTGAAAACCCTCGCCCGCAATACACCACCCTCCGAAGGCGAGATGGAAAAAATACCACCAGCGGATCTCATCCGAAACCTTGCAGGGGTCAAGCATGATTATCGTACCGCTTCGTCCATTGGATCGAATTTGCTCACCTCGAGTCTCACCAATCGCAATATGTTACTGATGGCGTTCCTAGTATTCCTTTTGCTCGCGGAGCAATGGCTGGCTTGGAGCGCATCGTACCACCTGCCCAAACGTTGAAATAAATGTTCACCATCACCCGCACCCCCATCAATTCTTCACTGGGATGGTTCCTAGCCCAGGGTGACGTGCGCGTGTTCTACCAGTGGATGCGACTCGAACAGATGGACCAATGGCACCATTGGTTCCTGCTCGTCTGTTGCATCGCCGCGATTTTGAGTTGGGTTATTTACTGGTATCGCAAAGACTGGGACGAAATCCCTCGGTCCGTCGGATACGCTTTGTTGATCTTGCGGCTAACTGCGCTGATCGGAATCCTCATCTTCTTCTTCGATCTACAAAAGCGAAGCGAGCAAAAAGTTACGCGTGCCTCTAAAGTTGCTGTGCTTGTTGATACGTCGCTGAGCATGACCATGCCAGTTGAAGGTAACAACCCAGCCGACAGCAGCGGTACCGGCTCCAATCCGACGTCCACAACCTCGCGTATTTCGGCTGTCCAAAAACACCTCAGCCAACCTGGATTTCTGGATTCGCTGCAGCAACAACACGACACGACTGTTTATCGGTTTGACCAGTCCGCACGACCAGCAGCAGTAGCCACCTTTTTGAAACCCAAGAACACCACCGATTCTTCGGGGAGGGACGATGCTTCGAATTGGCTTTTGCAGACGCTTCGGTGGACCACATGGATCGGAACTTGCGTCGGCATTATTTCGCTCGCCACACTCGTCGTCGCGCTCCTTGCTCGCGCCTTTGGGAAGAAATCCCTCGGTTGGAGCTACTGCATCCTCGCTGGAGTCGTTGGATCCATCTGCGGATTTGTTCTCATCGCTACCAGTGTACTCCGCGCGGACTCGATTCCCTGGCAAGCACTCTGGGGGTCTGGTCCGATCGAAAGTACGAGAGTCGTCAACAACGCGGAAACCGAAAAAACCGAACCCCAAAAAACGCCAGCTGAAACACCCTGGGATACTCTCCTCGTAGCCACCGGCACCGAATCCCGCGTCGGTGATGCCATCAACGCGATCCTCGAGCAGGAACAGGGTTCGACCTTGGCTGGTGTTGTGTTGCTGACCGATGGTCGAAGCAATGCCGGGATCGACCCGATCAATGTGGTGTCCGACGCGACAAACCAAGAAGTACGGTTGCATCCGGTAGGTCTGGGTACAGACAAAAATCCGATCAATGTGCGACTACTCGATGTGGAAGCCCCCAAACGTGTCTTCCCAGGAGATCGATTCCGGATCAACGCACTGCTCCAAGCTTCCGGATTGCAGGGAACGCAAATCCCAATCCAACTTCGTCGTCGACCGGGTGGGCAATCCAATACAGCACCTACGATCGAAGAAGAACGCACCATCGCGCTCGGAGGTGATGACCAAATTACCAACCTTGTTTTTGACGTTGAACCCAAAGAGGTGGGCGCCTGGATCTACGAGGTTCGAGCACTGCCACCCTCGCAGGATACCAACGCGACCGACAACACGTTCGAAACCGAGGTCCGCGTCGTCGAACCTAACTCGACGGTACTAATCCTCGCAGGCGGTCCAACACGCGAGTACCAATTCGTCAGGAACCTACTCTATCGCGACCCAACGGTGCAGTCCCACGTCTATCTGCAATCAGGTGGTCCAGGCGTTTCTCAAGAGGCCAAGCAACTTCTCACAGAGTTCCCAAAAACCAGAGCTGAGATGAGTCAGTACGATGCGGTGATCGCTTTTGATGCGGACTGGATGGCTCTCAGTTCAGAACAAATCGAAGTCCTCGAACGCTGGATCTCCGAACAGAGTGGCGGATTGGTTCTGATCGCCGGATCGGTAGCGACACCGAAATGGGCCGGGAATCAAGGTAACGGCAACACGAAAGCCGAAACGCTTCGCGGACTGTGCCCTGTGGTGATGAACAGCCGCGGTGCTCGCCTCGTATCGATTGGAAGGTTTGAGTCGGAAACCGCCTGGCCGCTTAGTTTTGGGAACGATTCCTGGAGCAATGACTTTATCCAAGTCGGCCAAACGCTCGAAGAGAGCCAAAAAGCATGGCAGCAATTCCGCGGTGTATATAGCTTTTTCGCGTGCTACGAACCCAAACCAGCCGCCACCACCATTGCGACGTTCTCTGATCCCACAACTGTCGTCAACGGATCAGCTCCGATCTATCTCGCCACGCAATTCTACGGATCCGGCCGCGTCGCATTTCAAGGGGGTGGGGAGTTCTGGCGATTGAGAGAAGTCGGTGAAAGCTATTTCGATACCTACTACACAAAACTGATTCGCTGGGCCGGCCAAGGCCGATTATTGCGGGATTCCGACCGCGGCATGCTGCTGGTCGATAAAGAACAGGCCGTCGTTGGCGATCAAGTCATGGTGCGAGCGGTCTTGCGAGATGCCCAGTTTCAACCCACGATCCAATCCGAAGCACTGGCGAAATTGATCGAACCAGGTGGCAGTTCATCAACGCTTCGGTTGCTCCCTCTTCCCGACCCAACCCAGGCCGGTGTGTACGTAGGCCAATTCATCACAAAGAAGACAGGAACCTACGAAGTCCAATTGCCAATTGGTTCACTCGCTGATCAAGTTCTATTGACCCAACAAACAGTGGTCCGTGTTCCTGCATTAGAAATCCAACGACCTCAACGCAATGATCCGCTCCTGAGCGAAATTGCAGCACGGACCGGCGGAAAGTATTGGAT
>VGZN01000309.1 GCA_016872635.1 Planctomycetota bacterium
GCTGACGCCGATTTCGCCATCCATGGAGTCGTCGATCCCATGAGCTTGAAGCCCGAAGGTCCATTCGGCGACCACTTGGGGTATTACGCAAAGCAGCATCCCTTCCCTTGGATGAGGGTGACTAGCGTTTCACATTGCCCCGGTGCCATTTGGCCTTTTACCGTCGTTGGCCGTCCACCGCAGGAAGACACGACCTTTGGGGAACTGATCCATGAATTGACGGGGCCTATCATCCCCTCCGTCCTACCTGGTGTTCGCGGGGTTCATGCCGTCGATGCCGCTGGCGTGCACCCGCTGCTTTTGGCGATCGGTAGTGAACGTTACACCCCTTATGCAAAACCTGGACGCCCCCAAGAATTATTGACCCAAGCCAATGCGATTTTGGGCCAAGGTCAAATGTCGCTAGCGAAATACCTTGTGATCGCCGATGGAAATGAAACTCCAGATTTGGATCTCTACGATATCGAACGCTTCTTCGGATGGGTTTTGGAACGTGTTGATTTCCGTTCGGATCTTCATTTTCAGACCAAAACGACTATCGATACCCTGGATTACAGCGGCGAAGGATTTAACCAGGGATCCAAGCTTGTCATTGCGGCCAGCGGTCCTCCAAAGCGGGTTTTGGCCACGGAATGCCCAACTCAAATCTCACTTCCCGAAGGGTTCCACTCCCCGAAATTGTGCATGCGCGGAGTGCTAGCGATTCAGGCTGTGCCGGGGGCCCCAATAGATGCGCTGCTTGAGCATTGGTCCCGGCAGCGGGGTGTCTCCTCGGTGGCTCCTCATGAGCTACAGGGCTCGTTGGTAGAAAGCTCGGCAGGTCGCCATCCTGCCGCTGAAAAGCCGAGAGCCAGTTGGATGGACTCTGTCCCATGGGTGGTGCTCGTGGATGACTCGGCGTTTACTAGCCAGTCGGTCAGTAACTTCTTATGGGTCGCATTCACCCGTAGCAATCCTGCCACCGATGTGCGCGGGGTGGGGGAAGCGATTCAGAACAAGCATTGGAGTTGTGTTGGTCCCCTGGTTCTCGATGCGAGGATCAAGCCTCATCACGCGCCACCACTTGTTGAATCCCCTGAGGTCACTCGGCGAATCGATGCTCTCGCCGCACGCGGTGGCGCCATCGCCAAGTTCCTGTAGACGTTCCGCTCAAAAAAGAAGAAATATTCCAGTAAAAGCGATGCTGCGATGAGGTTGCGATCTGCATTGGGACGGAGCGAGGGATAGGTCGCTTTAAGGCTGTTGGTTTCCCCTAGAGGGAGGATCCACGGGGCGATTTCCACCGTGCAGGAGCGTCTCGTATCGTTTCTTGCCAAACCGTCAATAGTTCCCTAGGCCGTAATTTGTCGAGCGTGGCAAAACGTACCAAGCTTTGGCCTTTCTTTTTCCTTGACTTTAGTCCACGGTTACAAATAATCCGAGGCAGTGAACTATTGATGACTTTTCCTTGAAGCGTATTTACGTCTTCCAATAGGGGTTTTGACCGAATGAGCAGTTTGTGCAAGAACGTTTTCGAAGCCATCCTCAAGTATGGGCACGACGAGGATTTCGATCCGGTGGTAGACAATCGATTTCTACCCACCGACGCTCCTGCGGGATCGCAGGAGAAGATCGAGGTTCTTCGCCGCCGCGTCGAATTGGGGCAGCCTCTTTGGCACAATGATGATCGAGTGGATTACAGCGGTTTGACGGGTGCTATCCGGCCTCGCGAGTAACCCAGTCAGAGACGGAAGGGTGTCCAGGCGGTCCTCTTTAGATAGCCTCGATTCCTTCGTGAGATTGGGAGTTGCGAGACCATCATCCGAAGTGGGTCGCTCGGATCATGAGTCATGAAAGCTCGGCAATTCAGCCGGGCTTTCTTCGTTTGTTTGCGCAGCGAAGCTGACAAACCATGTCGGTGCCTTTGACACCGACCTCACCCTGTTCTTGGGGAAGAGAATCCGAGTCGCAAGGGCGTCAGTGGCTAACGCTGGCGTCTGAAGGAAGCGATAGGAAGTCAATGGGAACGCAGCACAAGCGAACTCGATTCGGCTAGTTGCAAGGGTAAGTATGCAAACAGATGCGAAGCCCGATACGAGAACAAGTGCAACGGGTGGTTGGAGACGTAATCCATTGGCAGGGAGCCTGCACAGTAACTGGGGAAGCCTGGCATTATCTCAGCCGCGTCAGCCCTCCCAAAAGCGAAACGTGAGAAGCGAGTAACGCGAGAACCAAGAGGCAACTCAAGGATCTAGCCAATGTAGTGCGAGGTGGCGGATGAACCCGTAGTAGTTAATAAGTCGCGGCCTATGAAAGCTGGTGACAGTCTGGAGGATAAAACAGCGATGACATCAAGCAAAGATTCGGCGGTAACTGAGTCGAGTCTTGATGGGTTCACGTAGGTCAAAAACTTTCGAGAACTGCGAAGGGGGGAAGGTTTAGTAAAGGAGGGAACGAGTCCATGCTAAGAAACACTGGAGCATTTGACACGAGCTGCGACACGACCAATCGTCGCGGGGAACGAAACGAGCGGTGATCCTATTGCAAGGTGAGCTACTGGTCTCGGCCGTCGAAGCGGAAGGCGAACCAAGAACCGAAACGTAGATTGCCCTTTACTGGGATAGCACATGGATCGGTGGCCAGCCTGATGAACGCAGTGCTCTGCGAAGTACTAGCCACGAGACGCAAGTAGCCGAAACTACCAGAGCGAATCATGAAAATCTTCTACAGCCTGTATGATCGACTCCTCGATCGCCGCGCACTAGCGAAGGCGTTTGAGAAGGTCCGCCGCGCTTCTGGTGCGCCGGGTGCGGATGGTCAAACGATCAGCGACGTCCAGTCGTGCTTGTTAGAAGAGTTGAATCGCTTGGTAAACGAACTGAGGACCAAGACCCACCAGCCCCAAATCTGTTCGCCGGGTAACGATCCCGAAGCCCGGTGGCGGTGAAAGGCATCTTGGCATCCCGGCAGTTCGCGACCGAGTTATCCAGCAAGCCTTGCTGGATATCCTGTAACCGATCTTTGATCCTGACTTTCATCCATCCAGCTATGGTTATTGATCCGGCAGGTCATGTCGGATGGCAGTTGCGAAAGCAACCATGTTCATTCGGCAGTACCACCGGCGATGGGTTGTCGACATGGACTTGTCCAAATGCTTCGACCGCTTAGACCACGGCTTGATCATCGCGAGTATCAGCAAGCGAGTGAAAGATGGGAGCATCTTGAGATTAATTGAGATGTTCCTTAAAGCAGGCGTCATGATCGCCCACGAGATAGAACCGACAGAGCTGGGCAGCCCGCAAGGCGGAGTCATCTCGCCTCTGATCGCGAATATCTACCTCGATGCGTTCGATCAAGAGATGAAACGTCGCGGTCACCGCATAGTGCGGTACGCCGGTGACATCCTCATCCTCTGCGCTAGTCGCACAGGAGCAGAACATGCACTGCAAGTAGCCACCGAAATACTTGAGGGAACGCTAAAGCTAACCGTTAATCGCGAGAAGACCCACATGGTCAAGGCTTCGCAAGGAATCAAGTTCCTCGGGGTTCAGATCCACTCGTCATGGACTGGCATCCAGGACAAGAAGATCGATGCGTTTAAGGAGAAAGTGAAAGCGATTACTCGTCGCACCAGCCCCGTTAATCTGGCACAGGTCATCGCTGATCTCAATCCAGTGCTTCGAGGCTTTGCGAACTACTTTCGAATGGCCAACTGCAAAGAGTTGTTCCGAGATCTGTCAGTGTGGATACGACGCAGGTTACGTCAGAAGCAGCTATCGGACTGGAAGAAACCCTCCCGACTCCATCGCCGCTTGCGGCAACTGGGCTACCAAGGAGAGTTTCCTAAGATTCGCATGCGTTCCTGGCGGAGCGCGCGCAGCCCCCAAGCTAGCTTCGCCATGCCTAACGCTTGGTTAGCAGACTTAGGACTGTACGACATCGCTGGCGTCGAAACCGGAGTTTTACCCAAGTTAACTTGAGCTTTACATCAACAAGAGCCGTATACGGACCCGTACGTACGGTTCTGTGAGAGGGCTGAATCGGGACTCGTTCCCCCGATTCACCCTACTCGACCTGGGGTGGAAATGCAACCGTCTTAGTTTCCGTCGAATGCCGAGAAAAACAGATCGCGGAGACTCGTGTCGTCACGTTCCTCCAGTGGTGCTTGCAAGAAGGCAGTGTCGTCAATCGCTGCCGCCTCGTTTTTTGCGGCTTCACCGACTGCTGTCACGGCCGATTCGAAGGCCATGCATGTCGCGCAACCGCAGCGATCAGGACCTTGGGAGAGAATTGCGGATCCACTCTGCTCGACAACCCATGTGGATGGCAGGGAGTTGCTCCTTCCTGTAGCAAACGAGACCAACCTCGGCGTAGACTCATTCGAGTGAACCGATTCCGCAAGGATCGGGACCGAGGTTCGTTCCCCTTCACCACCGGAACCGGAGCCGCTACCACCTCGGTTTCGGTTGATGTAGTTGATCACCGCGAGGACATCGAGCGGGCCGACGTATC
Organism: Planctomycetota bacterium; assembly: GCA_016872635.1. Classification (GTDB taxonomy): domain Bacteria; phylum Planctomycetota; class Planctomycetia; order Pirellulales; family Pirellulaceae; genus JBKCUI01. The sequence goes on from VGZN01000309.1 coordinate 4,492, forward strand.
GATCGCCATTGACATCCAGGAAAGGAGGAGGATTGATGGGTGAACCCACCAACGATCGAGGTTGGTTTTGGTTGATGTCATTGACGAGGATGAGCACGTCGAGAGGGTTAACACCGGATTGTCCATCAACATCCTCTGGGAGTGCTTGGTTCTGCCAAGGACTCGGTTCGACATAGCCACCAAAGTCGACGTGTGTCACGGAGCGGTTGGAACCATAGGCAACTTCGAGCACACCGTTGATCGCATTGGTTGCCTTGAAGCCAGCGTTGGAATCGGTGACGAGAAGACGATAATTTCCTGCGGGTAGATTTTCTAGAAAATAGCTCCCATCGGCGGCGGTGGTTGCTTTGTTGCCTGGGCCGAATCGGAGGTTGTCGAATTTTACAGTGGTATTCTGAAAACCTCTTGCGATTACGTAAGCGATCTTTGCTTCGCCGGTTTCAACCTCCATGGTTACCTTTTCATTCCGCAAAATTCCCTTGCGTTCAAACCGGGAAAGAAGGGTGCCGTCCGCGGCATAGGCTTCTAATCGCACTTTGGAGTTGTCGGCAACGGCAATGGCATCGATTGAAACGTAGGAGGTCAACGTATCGAACCTGGCTCGCAACTGCAGATCTTGATCTCGAAATGCGTCGAGATATTTCTTGGACCAGAACGAATACGGCTTGAAGATCTTGCTTCCAGTCGATGCTGCGGAATCATCAAAAGCGCCGATGGCTCCGGTTGCATCGAATCCGACAACATCGACCCGCACTCCACCAAGATTCCCCGAAAGAGTACCGCTTGGATAGTTGTCGGGATCGATGATTTTCTGCAATGAGACTGGATTGAGATTCGCATCGACCAAGGTCACCGTCGCGCCGGCGAACCCAATCTCCGAGGCGTTCCATTGGCGGTCTTGATTGGAATCCCTCCAAACGAAACCTTGGATGCCATGGCGGGTGGTGGTGTCTGGCACATTTCCAATAATGCCTGAGAATACGTTGCTCGTAATGCCGATTCGCGCATCGACCGCGCGGATTTCAATAGTCTTGCCGAGATCGTTAAGGGCGATGGGAATCGCGAGATCGAGATTTGCGGTGAACGCGTTGGGAGTTGCGACCGACGTCCATGCCCCCGACCCGATCCGGTACTCGACTCGCGTTACCTTGTTGAGAGTGATATTGTTTTGTAGGCCCGAGGAGTTGCGATTGGGCAGGGTTTGTACAGTCGCAAAACCGCTGAAGAGGTAATCGCCGCTGAGTCCATCGTAGCGTCCCGTTCCCTCTAGAGAAAGCGGAACATCCAATACGTCGAAGATCCCATCGGAATCCGAGTCTCGCCATCCAATTTGAGCGAGAGTCGCATCTGGTGATACGATCGAATTGTAGGCGGTATCCAGAGAAGCCCCAGAAGACATGATGCTCGGTTGCTGCTGGAAACCTGGGATCGGGTTGGAATCGATCGCATTGGTGTTTTGTGCGTCGTAGTAACCTCGCTTGTCGTAGTAAGTTCCTCCGCCCGAATATTCATCCCGTGCCCAAAACATGTGGCCTGTTTCATGCGTGTAAGTCGATGCCGGACGCACCGAAGGGACAACCATGAACAATCCACCGGCAAAGGCGAATGCGCGAGAAAAATCACCACCCGGTGCGAATGTTCCCGAACTATCGTTGACCGAGTTGACGACAAACATAGTGAACGACCAGTCCGCATTGAGCTTCTGCCGCTGCGAATCGTTGAATCGGCGAATATTTGATTCGAGGTTGTTCGTTTGATTAAAACCGATGTCGCTCAGGAACTGGCTTACCCAAAGCTCATAGGCGTTGGATGTTCGGTTGATCGGCTCGTAGGGAGTGCCCG
>VGZN01000310.1 GCA_016872635.1 Planctomycetota bacterium
ATTTGGATGCAGCCATCAGGGACTCTGACGAAAAGCCGCGGTCCCACGGGTGCCATACTTTAGGGTTCCGTAACGAGGCGGGGATTTGGCGAGCATCGATGGTTACGGTGCATCGATACACGGGGGAAGGAGACAAGGTTGAAGGACTCGCTCGGAAGCCGATCGATTGGACTGAATAAACATCGCTTCGATGGGTCAAAAACGGCTCAATTTCTCGGAATTTTTGGATGTCGACCACACCGTTTTGGAGTAACCATGCGATCGATTCCAACGCTTCCGGTGTTGCGGCCAAACTGCGCCGTTGCTGGACGATACGCTGGGCTAATGGAGCATCGATTCCGGGGACACCCATCAATACTTCAACGGGTGCATCGGTGATGTCAACTCGGCCTTCTCGCACGGGAGCCTCGACGATGGTTGTTTCCGACAACCACTTTTCAAGGTAATTTCGAACCTCGCCGCTGTCACTTGAAAAAGGACTCTTCATGACCTTCTTTGGGGACCTTGCCGATTTTCCAGCCGATGGCGAACCACCTACTGAACTGCTCCCCGGGGCTACTCCCGCTGTCGACGTTCCAGCCGTCGAAGGAATATCGACCGTGACCGCGAACAGATCCAACGGACTCTGAAGCTGAAATCTTGCGGGCGCATTCCAGTCAGGAACAAATTCGCTGGAAGTTATCGGTATCTCTGAAGGTTGGCTCTCCAGCGAACTTCCCGTCGTACTCTTGCCCGTTTCCCCCAACCGCGTCTCCGATGCTGTTGTTGACGGTGCGGAAACCTTCGTGGGATTTCCTACTCCAGGGTTCGTTTTTACCGTATTAGATTTCACCGGATTGGAATCGTTGACGCTCGGACCGAATTGTCGGTATGCGATGACGAAGTTGGCAAGATCGATCGGCATGATCGACGTTAACTGTTGATGCAACTGCTGCAAGTTCGGCTGGTTCAAATAGATTCGCGGGCTTCCGTCGCGGCGTTCATTGCGTTCGCCCTGGGTCCATGTTAGGTAACGCTGGAGCGGTCTCCAGCGAGTCTCGGAATTGGTTGCAGGCCTCGGCGATGGAGTTCCCCCTCGCTCTGATCGCGACAAACGCTCCAGCAATTGAACTTCGATGGGATCGAGCCGATAGTTTTGATTGAGATCGCCACCAAACCACAGGGAACGCATCCGCTCGAGCGATGATTTTTGTTCGCTCTGCAATGCACTGGATTGCAATGAATTGGATCGCGCTGCAATCATGTCGGTGCCGATCGCTTGAGGGCCGTTCGCGGATGCAGCCCCACCGACTCGACGCACACCAAGTTCGCCGAGCCACGCATCCGCCGTCTCTTCTTCCACGCCCGGCAATAAAAGGAGTACCGTTCGAAAGTGACCAGGCCGGGTTCGCTCCCATTGCAACAAGGTCGGGATCGATAGCTTTGCGGACTCGTTCTCGAGCCCCCATTGCCAAGCGATGGTTTCGTTCTCACCGATACTATTGATCGCACTCGATGATGATGACAAGGTGGCAGACATCGAATCGCCTGGTACACCTTCCTCGGAAAGCGCAGAGATGAGGCCGAACCGCCATGCCGCGCTGCGCGAGCCGGTCGCAGCCGAATTCGTGGCCATCGGGCTGTTATCGCTGGTCGTCTCTGCATCGGGATCGGTGATTCGACGATAAACCCGTTCCCGATTGCTCGGCAACCTATTCTTCGATCGACGCGAAAGAGGCTGCTCCAACTGATAGGCGGCGTACTCGATCCCACTCAAAGCGGACAATCGCGCTTGGACGAGTTCCTCTTGAAGCCGTGTTAATCGGTATTCGCTTTCCATCACGAATGTGTAACGATAGGCGGCAAGCGAGATGAGCATTACCAAGACCACGATCACCAGTAAGGTGATACCTCGTTTGGCCGGTGGAGACCTGCGAGTTCGAGAGAGGCAACAACGTGGCGACGATTGTTTCTCGAATTTGATCATGGTGAAAAGCCTCCCGCGCTTTGCGGCTTGGGGGGGGGAGGCACCCGATTGCCTGTCTCGACGATGATGACATATTCCCTTTCCGATGAATCCATCAATCGCTCGTTCATCGAACTCAATTGGCTCGCATCGTCAGGATTTAAAACACTCGTTTGCATGGTGTCGACCGCGCCGGAGAGATCCTCGTCAAAGGTTTTGTCGAGCGACTCATCCGACTCGGAGTCCGAGGGGCTAGGTCTTTCGGGTGCTTTAAAGTCAGCGCGCCTTGGGAAATCGAACGTGATTGCGATCGCGAGTGGAACACCGCCTCGTTCACCGCTGCTCCATTCGGAGCTCCAAGCATTGCCATCGAAATACTGAAACTCCGCTTGGACCATTCCATACAAACGAGTCTCTTTCAGAGGTGGTATAAACTCCTCCAAGGTGTCTGATGCACCCCGGTAGAGGTCCGCTGAGGAAAGAGTCCGTTCGGACATCGGCGTTCCTGCCATAGGTGTGTCGGTTGGTGCGAGCAGGGAACTATTACTGCCCGGCGTGCGAGCCACTCTCGCTAGCGATTGCGATGTTAACCATTCACGCCTCACCAATTCGTATTGGATGTCCTGTGCTTCAACGAGAGCGGTTTGCGAGCGTTCGCTGGTGTTCCGAATGGGCTCCAAGCGATACTCGACGTCGATTCCTTCTTCGGGCCAAAGAGACTCTCTCGCTTCTTGTACCGCCAGTTCACCTTCGGACGCGAACAAGGAGATGTTGCTTTCCGCGGTGCCGCTGGTGGCGATTGTTGGTTCGGGCGGGGAGACCAGTCGATCGAAGAAGCGAATGGGATCCAACGATGGAGCGATCGTCGCGATAAATCCCGTTGCGTCTCCTTGGAAGCTCGATGAAGGGCCTGTCGCTCCTCCGCCGAGCATCGCTCCATTAGCTCCGTTAGTTCCAGCAGTGGCAGTAGTGGCAGCAGGAAGCGAGGTGCGAACCAAATGATCCATGTCATCGGCGAGCCACGCTCGTGTCGTGCGAAGAACCCGCACACGCTGGGTAAGCTTCCAACTTCGCTGCTCCGAGTCTTGGAGGGACGCCATCAAGGACCAACCGAGAAGGAGCAATGCGCTCATCAGACTTAGTGCGATCATCAACTCCAAGACGCTGTAAGCCCGCACCGATCGGTAGCAACCACCCGAAGACTGGTTCGAAGACATGCTCTTCAAACGTGAAGATTGGTTTTGCGAGGAAAGGACTAGCGGTCGTTCGCTCTCGGTCCGAATCATGGGAAGCCTCGCGAACCAGCAGTTGCAGGGGATACTATTCCATTGGGGTCATTGGTCGCGGGTGATTGGACTCGAATCCAGCGAGTCAATGAAATAATGGGTTCGCTACTAGTTGTCGCTGCAGAATTAATGGTGGCGCCATCGAATAGCTTTACGGTAACGCGTACCAACGAAGTGGTTTTCTGAGGAGTTGGGCCGGAGAGTGTGGCCTCTTCTGCCAGTTGCGGTGGCTCGGAATCGTTCCAGTCTTTCGAGTCCTCCTCGGCGGGAACCGGTTCGATAGAAATCTGATAAGAACGGGGGGGTGGGCCAATAAGTTCACCGCTATACTTCGCGGTCGTATCTCCAGCGCTAATTCGGGCGATCGATTCGTCGAGGATCGATTGGGCCTGCACGAGCGCTGCAATACGTGACTCGGATCGATTGCCGTAACGTGTACCGAGACCTATCAGTGAAAAAAGCACCATCGCGCTGCCGGCCAGAATCGCCGTCGCTATCATCACCTCCAATAACGAAAACGCTCCGCGGGACTTCGAATCCCGCGGGATCATCGATGGATCTCCAACTCACCTGTCGCCGAAGAGAAGGAAACCTTCATGCTCTCGTGAGAGGTTTTGTCCAACAAGGTGATTTCAACGTCGCGGCTGTGACCGAGTGAAGTGAGCGGAAGCCACCACTCATGCTCCGCTCCGTCCAACACATCGAAACCATCCTCGGTTGCGTCAACCTCGGCAACCGTTCTGTCCGATGCTGCGAATTGCCCATAGCCACTATTCGAATGGCGAGATCCTTCCGTCCCTGCGAATGCATCATCGACTCCACTGGATATCCCCTCACCGCTCGGAGCGTCTTCCCACGTTACATCCGTGATGACGACATTATCGGGCAAATGCCATACCTTTGGTGCGACGGCATGCGTTTGCGTCATTGCATGTCCATCGATCAGCGATTGCGATTCGGTTGATACCGCGTTGGTAGCATCGAATGAATTGGACTCCCCGAAGTTACCTCCCGATGCGGTGAGGTCTGATTCATCGGTCGCAAATGCGTCGAGCCCCCCGGAACGAACTTCGCTTTCCCCTTGGCGAAGCTGGATGAAGACTGGGGTGCCAGTTGTCATTGCTTGGTACCGACTTTCATCGATAGCTTCTCTCAATTTCTGGGTCGCTTGACTCAACCCTGCTCGACGCAAAGGTTTTTGGAGATTCGGCCACGCGATCGCAAGAATCCCGACCATAACCACCAGTACGATCATCATCTCCAAAAGCGAAAAGGCACAACGAGAACTGTGCACCGATGCCCGATCCAATCCGACGGAAGAGCTGTTCCTTCGGTAGGGTTGATGTTGGCTCATTTTCATTTCGGTTCTCCTTGACGTCTGGTGTCACGCGCAGGCAACATGCCTGGAGTCGTCTCGATTAGCGTTTCTTTTTGCTCGAACCGGTTTCATCGGAACCTTCTTCGGAACCCGCTTGGTTGCTGATGTCATCGGCCGTTCCTGGCTGACGATCGGGACCGTGTGAGAAGATGCGAGGAAAATCGGAGCTGCTCCCCGATTTTCCGTCCGAAGATTCATCGGCTTCGTATTCGTACTGGAAATCTCCGCCCCATGGATCCTTTGGCAGTTTGCCTCCCTCGATGTAGGGGCCATCCCAGTTCTTTGCGAGCGCTTCGTCCTCAGGCGCGGTGACCAGCACTGCGAGCCCTTCTTCGGTCAGTGGAAAAGACTTCATATCGACTGCGTACATCTTCAAGGCGGATGCCAAATTGCCGATCTGCGCTTGGGCAGTTCGGACGTCGGCTTTCTTTTGGGTGCCTAAGAGTCGAGGGCCGACCATCGCGATCAATCCGACCAGAATGATCAAAACGATCATCAGTTCCAAAAGGGTGAGGCCGCGACGGCGAATCGAATTTGAATTGCGTTTCATGGGAAAGGGATCCTGTTTAAAAGTGTATTTGAATTCTTTTGTTCTTAGCCTACCGAGGAGTTCATTTCGAAGACCGGCAGCAGCACTCCGACGATGACGAAGAGGACCATCCCGCCGATAAAAATCAACATCATGGGCTCGATCATGCGGACCATAACTTCAAGCTTGCGCTCGATACGACCATCGATACGATCGGCGATTTTGACAAGGACGTCATCCAGCGTGTTGGATTCCTCTGCCACCCGAATCATCGCCATCACTTGCGGAGGGATCAGTCCACTCGCAGCGAGCGGTTTTGACAGAGAATCCCCTGCCGTGACATTCTCGGCGGATTTCATCATCGCTTCCGCAAGGAGGATATTACCGGTTGACTCGCTACTGATTCGCAGCGAACGGAGCAGAGGAACACCATTCTTGAGCATCGTACCTAGGACGCGGCATGCACGAGAAACAGCCGCGTCGTGGAAAATCGCACCAGCTACAGGGGTCTTCAGTTTCACTTGGTCGACGATCCTCCTGCCGGACGCGGATTTCAACCATCGCATGAAAGCCACCGCAATTCCTGCGATACCCAGGATTACGAATAGGCCGTAATGCATGAGCGCATGACTGGCGCCTAGCAAGATGACGGTGATGACTGGCAACCCGGCTCCGCTCTGTTCTAGACGATCAAAGAAGGGTTGGAATTTTGGAACGAGAAACACAACCATTGCAGCGACGATCGCGGTTCCAGCGACACCCAGGATGATCGGGTACGTCAGAGCACCGATGATCTTGCTGCGCATTTCGTCTTGTTTGCGGAGAAAATTGGCCGTTCGTTGAAGGGCTTCTTCAAGAAACGCACCTTCCTGTCCAGCTCGAACCATGCTCAGGGTCAATTCCGAGAAGATGCCGGGTTCTTTCGCCATCGCGGCGTCGAGGCTATCTCCTTGAGACACCGATTCGTGGATCCGAAGGCATGCTTCGCTGAGGCGAGGATTCTCCGTGGCATCGGCGAGGATTTTGAGCGATTCCAGCATCGGGACGCCGTTGGTCAACAAGTCGGCTAACTGGGCGCACAAGTCTGCCGTTTGCTCTTTGGTGATCCGAACGGGAAGCGAGATCTTTGTCCATGCCGGTTGGGATTCTTGGGGATCGACCAATGTCATCG
>VGZN01000311.1 GCA_016872635.1 Planctomycetota bacterium
ATCGGATTCATCAAGCTTCCGAGCTTCTATTTGGATATGGAAGGGGCTCGTAGCAACAAGGAAGATTATCGAAGGACTTCCAAGGACCTTGAGGCGATCCTGAAGACATTCAACGAGTCGAATGTTGACGTAGTTGTTTTGGATTTGAGCCGCAACGGTGGTGGTTCTCTTCCCGAAGCGATCGCGGCAACTGGTTTGTTCATTGACTACGGTCCTGTTGTGCAAGTCAAAGATCCCAACGGACGCGTGATCCCTATGAACGATGACAATCGTTCGATCACTTGGCGTGGACCCTTGGTGGTAAAAACGAGCCAACTCAGTGCGAGTGCTAGCGAGATTTTTGCTGGAGCTATTCAAGATTACGAACGAGGATTGATCGTTGGTGATCCAAAGACTCACGGCAAAGGTACAGTGCAAACCCTGTTGGACTTGGCACCAGCCTTGTTCGGAGCCGGAGCTACGAAACCGCTTGGGGCTTTGAAGTTGACCATCCAACAGTTCTACCTGCCTGATGGACGCTCGACCCAACTCGAGGGTGTCGGCGCGGATGTCGTTCTACCATCGATGACAGCCGAGATGGATCTATCGGAATCGGATTTGGATTATCCACTTCCCATGGATAGCGTTCGTGCTCAGCCGCACAAAGACTACATGATGGTGACCAGCTCCATGAAGTCTCAATTGCAACAGCAATCGACCGACCGAATCACAAAGAACGACGAGTTCGTGAAGATGCTGACGAGGATTGAAGCTTATCGCAAGCAGAAGTCGGAGAAGCTGATTCCGCTCAAGGAATCCGAGTACATGACGCGTCGCAAGGAATTGAGCGCTGAAAAGGAAGAAGAAAAGCAATTGGATGGCAAGGCGGAGCGAGACAAGGTTTTCATGAGTGACTTTTACAACGAGGAGATCCTTAATGTTGCGATCGACTATGTGAAGGCACTGCAAAGCGAGAATAAACTTGTAACCAAGTAGCTTGAGACCGGTGCTGAACAAAGCCAGCAGCAAATCGAAAACGATCTTACCAGCAGCCCCTGAACTCAGGGGCTGTTTTTATAGACACCTTATCCAATGAGCTGAAACCGCTACCGGCGTTTCCGCTGTCGCGTTCGCTTGGTACGGTGGCTTGATGGCGAGCTTTCATGGGATATCGGAAAAAGGGATGGAAAACACCTAGGGATGGTGGGTATCTTGCGAACGAAAATGAGTTCTAATTCCATCCGGTTTGATATACGCTAACACGGTTGTCGTGGGTGGAGTTGGGCACAACGCGGAAATTGGACGTTGGCTCGATAGGGGTTCGAACGATTCGCGGGTGAAATGATGGAGTCGATTATCGCCATCGTCTCGATTATCATTGCCGTACTTTTTACGCCGTTGCTCGCAATTCAGCAGCGTCAGGGCCATCTTGATTATGGTGGATATGCGCAATGGCAAATCCCTTTATCTTTTTGGTACTTGCAACGGTCTGTGGTTGGCTCTACGCATCGAAGGCGAAACTTTCTCGCTTTTGGACGTTCGTTCCGATCGCGTACGTTGTGACCGTCGCCTCCACGGATATCTTGGGAAATCATTTCCCTCAAGTAGACCACTCGCTGGATTTGCCAATTCGGCAAAAGCTTGAGAGCTACAGTCCGCCCAACAGACCGCCTACCAAGGCTAGGATTTTAGCCGAACTCGGTGCGCCAATTGGCAAAGGAATCGTTACATCACGGAGTGGAAACGTTCCCGAAAGGGTGATTCAGAATCTACCCTTTGTCCCTGTGGATTCCGAAGTGTTAGTCTATGAGGAGACCGCTCGAAACGGACTGCATTTTACGTACTAAATCTTTATCGATCCAAAGAGTGGTACCAAGAGAGGGCATGTAGAGATACCCGGTGAGTTGGGGGAGGGGCAATGGCCAAGGAAACCTTTGCGGTGGCATTGGATTGTGCGAAAACCATTTTCCGCTTCGGATTGGAAATAGGTTGCGTTGCAGATTTTGCGAATCGGGCAAATAGGAGTTTCTGCTTCGGTCGTTCTTCGTGCTATGCGTGAAATTGGGCGCATTGTCCTAATGGATGCATTATATGGGCAGGCGGACATGCCATCACCACGGCCAATCGGACATGATTGCGTCGTGTTTTGGCTGACTCAGTCCGTTTCGGGTACACTGAAACGCGTCTTCGCAGGGGCAATGATGTGCAAGTTTTGAATGGATGTTTGGTTGCGATGATCTGACCAAGGGATGAGGTGAGCCGATGGAGTCGATTCTTGCAATATTTGTGGCGGTCTTGAGATTTTTGATAGTGCCGCAATTCGGGATACAAGATCGCGATGGGTATCTTGAACATGGATGGATGGCCCCGCTTCAGATCCCTGCGATCGTGACAAGTCTGTTGGTGGTGTTCGGTTAATTTTGTCGAATAGGTGCGAGGATCAAATGGCAACTGCGCATGCTACCGTTGGCGTATGTCCTCGCAACGGCGACGACCAATGCGATTGGGGTGATCGGAAGTATTGAAGGTCCAAGGACCGATCTACCCATTCGACAACGATTGGCCGAATACACACTACCGAATTCATCACCGACCAAGGCTATGATTTTGGCCGATTTAGGGAGTCCCTTTAGAAGTGCTCCAGTATCGCCAACCAATACCAATTTGCCGAAAACTGTTTTGTACAACTTGAGATTGTCGAAGTCCGTATCGGAAATTCTCGTTTATCAGGAGAGGGCTTTGGATGGTAGTACTTTCACGTATTTTATCTTCATCGATCCGGAGACGGGCATGCGAAGATCCCATGTTGAAGTGGTTGGTAGGTAAGGCGATGGGTATTGGCCAACGCAGGAACTTCGATGATCCAGAGTGACTTCGACGCAATGGAGGTGAAGTGGATGCGAATCAAATCAAGACTCAGGGGCTTTAGCTGTTGGTTACTGTGCCTTCAGCTTTTCGGTTTTGCGTGTTCGTTTTGGAATGGATTCGCCCTTGTTGCCAATGACAACATTCATTCAATTCCAGCTGATCTTGTTGTTCCCGAACTGACGCGTGGTAAAGCCTCCTCCAGGAAGCGCGTTGAGGCTGTTACACCCGGGTGGGAGCAAAGCGAAGTAAGGCATGCTTTATACTTGCCCAAGGATTGGGTGCCCGACGGATCCTATCCCGTCCTTGTTGAGTATCCAGGAAATGGTGGTTTTCGAAATGAACTCGGTGATGTGTCGGATGGCACTCCCGAATCGTGTATGCTCGGATATGGCCTCAGCGCTGGAGAGGGCTTTCTCTGGCTCAGTCTTCCGTTTGTTGAAGTGGCGAATGGCGGGGGGAAACGGAACTGCCTACAGTGGTGGGGGGATGTCGAGGAAACTAAAAAATATTGCATCGAGACGGTTCGCGACGTTTGCAAAAAGTTTGGCGGAGATGAGAGCCGAGCTGTGTTGTGCGGATTTTCTCGTGGGGCGATTGCATGCAACTACCTCGGTTTGCACGACGACGAGATCGCGTCTTTGTGGCGAGGTTTTTTCTGCCATAGCCACTACGACGGGGTTCGACCGTGGCCTTATCCGGAATCAGATTGGCCGTCGGCAATGAAACGACTCCGACGATTGCAGGGACGGCCACAATGGATCTCCCATGAAATGGATATAGCGCCCCTCCAAAGTACCCTTCAGAAAAGTGGTGTCGCCGGTTCGTTCACGATCGTTCCGATTCCGTACCCAAACCACTCCTCGCGTTGGGTGCTTCCCGATATTCCAGAGCGAGTCCGAGCCCGGGAATGGTTGCGAGACACGATCGGGGCGAACCCCTCCAATGTTCCGTAGTCATATTCGAACGATGCAATGACTCCTTTACCTAGGGATCAGCGCGGTTCGCAACATCGCTATTTCTCGAGAGTTCTGCCCGTGTAGGAATTGTGGGGCAGCACGGTAGAATGCATCCTCGAAGCATGCGGTGCGTTTTGTGGGGTATGGCGATTGGTTTTTCTGCTGAAAAAACAAGGGGATGGAATGGCCGGAGAGGATCTCGTAGGAACGCCGGATGGGGGGACGGGGGCACCTTCTAGCAAACCTTGGTACCTAGGCCTATTGGTGATGGGTGGGATTGCAAGCGCAGCGATTCCCTTCGTCCGGTGGTCGTTGTTCGAAGTCGATCACCAGTTTGCAAACTTTGCTGGAGCAGGTTGTGCGGCTTTCGCTGGTTTGATGGGTTTCCTCGCCCTTTTGCTTTATCCCAAGATCGGCAAGCGAGTGAAACTAGCCATTATGGCAATGCCGATTGTTGGACTGGTCGTTTTCTGGGCGACTTATGAGTTCATCGGATTCAGCGGCGAGGTGGTTCCGACATTTCGACTACGATCGTATTTGCGGCAGCGACCTGACATTCGACCTACGCGGCCCGAGGAGTTGGAGACTCCTGAAAATATGCCATACCGCGAGGTTCGATTCGCGCAATTCCTGGGTGAGGATCGCAATGGTATCATCAACGAACGCTTGTTCTCTATGGATTGGGTATCGAAGCTGCCTGAGTTTGTTTGGAGGCATTCGATCGGCGATGGATGGTCCGGATTTGCGGTTGCCGAAGGCTTAGCCGTAACGATGGAGCAAGTGGGGGAGGAGGAGGCGCTGACAGCTCTGAAACTTTCGACGGGGGAATTTGTGTGGCAGCACAAAATGCCAGGAAGGCATTTCAATGCGTTGGGAGGATTAGGACCTCGTTCGACACCAACACTAGTTGAAATCAACGGCCAATGGTCGGTGATAGCGGGAGGGGCCGCGGGGCATCTGGTTCGTGTCGAATTGCGTACGGGGAAGCCCATTTGGGAAATCGATCTGAACGAACTGTGCGGGTTATCGCAATCGGAGTTCGAATTGGACGTGATGTGGGGACGGAGTTCATCGCCGTTGGTCCACGATGGTGTCGTCTATGTTCCACTAGGTGGACGGACGATCGATAAGGATACTCCGAAGAGCTTGATTGCGATCGGTTTTGATGATGGCAAGGAGATATGGCGAAGTGGTTCTGCTCAAGTCGCCTATGCTTCCCCTGCATTTTTGGAAGTAGACGGTGTTGTGCAGGTAGTCAGTGTGAATGAAGGATGCGTTACTGGTCATGATCCATTAACGGGGGCGGTTTTATGGACCAGTCCTTGGCCAAGCAAATCGAATGCGGATGCGTGTGCTTCCCAACCCGTGCAAGTAGATCGTCAACGTTTGTTGATTGGTAAGGGCTACGCACAGGGTTCGAAGTTGATACGAGTCTCTCGCAAGCAGGACGCGGGTGGTGATATGAAGGAAGAATCGAACGTGGGTGCTAGCAGTTTTGAAGCCGTGGATATTTGGGTGAATACGAAAACGCTAAAGACAAAGTTTACGAATGCCATTCATCGAGAGGGACGATTGTACGCGCTCAGTGACGGGATTCTGGAATGCGTAGACGCCGAAACGGGGGATCGAATTTGGCGGGGTGGTCGATTTGGCCAAGGTCAGATACTCATTGTGAATGATGCGATTTTAGTGATGGCAGAGGACGGACGAGTTGCTTCGGTTGAAATTCAGCAAGGTAAAACGATCGCCGAGTTGTCTGTGCTCGAGGGGATTACATGGAATACACCTGCGGTCGCTGGCCCATTTTTGTTGGTACGCAACGGAAGCGAAGTGGTGTGCTTGCGCAGTCCAACCACCGAAGATGAGCTCGGCAATACCTCTGGAAATGTAAAACGGGAATCTCCCGGCAAAGCGAAGGAGTAGCCTTTGTCAGGGGGGAACGAAATGCCAACGAACGAATCAATATCCGAAGGAATGGTGCTCGGTTTGGATCCTGGATTAGGAATAACCGGTTACGGGGTTCTTTCCACAAAAACGGGGCGTCCTGCTTTGGTTGAGGCAGGGATCATTCGGATCGCGCGAGGTCGCCCGCTGGCCGATCGGCTCAAGGAATTATTCGAAGGAATCGTTGAGATCCTCGGTAGTTTCCCTATTCGGGCAGTTGCCATCGAGCAGTTGTATTCCCATTACGAACGCCCTCGGACCGCGATATTGATGGGGCACGCACGAGGTGTGTTGTGCTTGGCCGCGGCGAACGCAGGGTTAGAGGTTTATTCGTATGAGGCGACGAAAGTGAAGCGATTGCTGACTGGCAACGGTCGTGCACCAAAATCGCAGATGCAACACGCCATCCAATTGCAATTGGGTCTTTCCGCTCCGCCGGACCCGCCAGACGTTGCCGACGCATTGGCCATCGGATTGTGCCATCTCTTTTCAACTGGTCCTGCAAGCCAATTGTTTCAATCTCAAAGGAAGAAGCCTTGATCACAAAAATTAACGGATTG
>VGZN01000312.1 GCA_016872635.1 Planctomycetota bacterium
AATTGTGCGATTGCATAACCTATCGCTGTGGTTGCGGATGTCTTCCCCGCAATCAGCATCGCAAGTGTGACGGCCGGATTCAGATGAGCGCCACTAAATTTGTCCGCGCAAAACGCACCGACGAATACGGCAATTCCCCAGCCTGCGGAAATCACAATCCATCCGCTTCCATGCCCTTTGGTCTTCGCTAGCAACACGTTGGCAACGACACCGTTGCCGAACAAAATCAATAACGTTGTTCCGACAAATTCCGCAACGTATGGGGACATGGTTTCACCTCAAGGCCTTTGTTTTAGATTCGATACGATTCAAGTAATTTATGAAAGTCTTGTAGTTGCTGGTCAACCCAGTCCGATCCTCGATGCAATTCCCTCGCCATGATCTCAGCCACTGCAGGTGCGGCGATTTCGGCTTTTCGGGTATCTAAAAATAGAAGTCGGCAACGTCGGGCTAGTACATCTTCGATCGTGCGTGCCATTTCGTGACGCACCGCCCATACAACTTCGGCTTCTCGTAGTTGATGCCAGTCGTCAAGTAGTGGCTTCCCATAATGCGGGGCGGACGCAGCTAGTGACTCAAGTGCTATGCGATCGCTTCCGTAAACATCCAAGCTTGGATTACATCCATCATGCGGTTTGTCGCTTCGATAGCCATGGAGAGGAAGCGTCGAAGTGATGCAGGGAGAATGGCGAAGGTTTGCGAGCGACGCAGCTCGATTCACGCAATCCTCCGCCATATGGCGAGCAGTAGTCCATTTCCCACCGGTAATTGTGATCATGCCCGACGGGGTGACCTCGATCGTATGGTCTCTCGAAAGTTTTGCTGTGTTACGTCCTTTCCCCTTGTTGCTTACCAAAGGACGTATGCCGGTGAAGACACTTTGGATGTCGGCCAGGGTAGGCTGATGCATCAGGTACTGACCCGCGGTCGAAAGTAGAAAATCGATCTCTTCCTTGAATGCCCGAGGCTCTTCGACCGGACGCTCGATCGGTGTATCTGTGGTTCCAACCACCACATGATCATGCCAGGGTATTAGAAACAGAACGCGGCCGTCCGAGGTCTTGGGAACGATAACCGCAGAATCACCTCGAAGAAAGTCCCGCGATAGAACGATGTGAACACCCTGGCTCGCGGATACCATCGGCTCATTCGTATTGGAATCCAACCGCCTGACTTCGTCGACGAACGGGCCTGTCGCATTGATCACGCATCGCGATTTCAACGAATATGTATCCCCCCTTTCCAAGTCGCGAAACAGTACTCCATGGACTCGGCCACTCGCATCCTTGGATAAGGCTTCGACATTCGCGTAGTTTACGACTGCGGCACCATGCTCCGTAGCGGTTTGCAAAATACTGATCAGCAGGCGACTATCGTCGAACTGTCCATCCGAATACAGAACACCACTGCGACCTCTCTGAGGTGATAAGCCAGGGGCCAGTTTCAAGCATTCCGAGGATGTCAGTCCCCTTGCTCGATGAAAACCACTGGCACCAGCCAGCCAGTCGTACACCCAAAATCCGAGCCTGTACCAGCATTTCTCAAAAAAGTTTTTGCAAGGCACGACGAACGACAACTCGCGGACCAGATGAGGGGCATTCTGACGGAGGAGGGTCCGTTCTTTGAGGGCCTCGCGCACGAGACTAATGTTGCCCTGGGCTAAGTACCTGACTCCTCCATGGACGAGCTTCGTAGCGCGGCTCGAAGTCCCTTTTCCGAAATCCGATCTCTCGATTAAAGCGACACTATATCCGCGACTCGCCGCATCCAACGCAATACTCGCCCCTGTCGCCCCACCTCCGACCACGACGATATCCCAAACAAAGTCAGGATCCAATCCCATGCGATTAAGAGATTTCGCGCGGTCCATTGCACCAAGCCCACCTTGCGTCACGAGTGCTTCTCCCAATCTCGTGATCGATTGAGAGCGTCCAGCCATCGCGAACGTCGCTCGATGGCGTGGGCTTCGTTCATTTGCGGCTCAAATATCCGATCGGCCTCCCAAATCGATTGGATCTCTTTTTCATCGCTCCAAAATCCGACCGCTAGCCCGGCGAAATAGGCAGCACCAAGTGCGGTCGTTTCGATGATCTTGGGACGCACAACTGGGCATCGCAATATGTCGGCTTGGAATTGCATCATGAGATCATTCGCGCATGCCCCACCGTCAACTCGTAGTTCTGAGATGGCAAGCCCGCTGTCCTTTTCCATCGCCGTCAACACATCGGCCACTTGGTAGGCGATACCTTCGAGAGCGGCTCTCGCCAAATGCGCCGCCGTAGTACCACGGGTGATCCCGACGATGGTCCCTCGTGCGTAGGCATCCCAGTGCGGCGCACCGAGTCCCGCAAACGCGGGGACGAGGTAAACTCCATCGCTATCGGGTACTTGGGCAGCTAAACGCTCAACATCCGATGAGGACTGGATGATCCCAAGCCCATCGCGCAGCCATTGCACCGTTGCACCCGCAATGAACACGCTACCTTCGAGGGCATAACAAGCAGGCTGATCCGCGGTTCGCCAAGCGACGCTGGTCAGCAGTCTTTGCTTGGAGGCTTGAGGTGTTTGGCCGATGTTCATCAGCATGAAACAGCCAGTCCCATAGGTGTTCTTTGCCATCCCATGCTGGGTGCAGTTCTGGCCAAAAAGTGCGGATTGCTGATCCCCTGCCGCACCGCCGAGTACGATCGGGCCACCGAAAAGATTTGGATTGGTAGTACCATACCTTTCACTGGTCGATCGGATTTCAGGAAGGATCGATCGAGGAATATTCAACAACTGCAGCAACTCTTCATCCCACTGTTCCGTTTGCAGATTCATCAGCATCGTGCGCGATGCGTTGCTTACATCGGTAACGTGAAGCGTTCCGCCACTGAGGTTCCACAGAAGCCAACTGTCGATTGTACCGAAGGCCAGTTCCCCCCGATCCGCTCGCGCTCGAGCCCCAGGGATGTTGTCGAGTAACCAACGAACTTTGGTGCCCGAAAAGTACGCGTCGACAACCAATCCTGTCTTGTCAGTGATGCGCTCGGCATGCCCCATCTCTCGAAGTTGGTCGCACATTCCAGCAGTCCTTCGATCCTGCCAAACGATGGCGTGAGAAATAGGCTGTCCGGTATGTCGATCCCAGATTACCGTAGTTTCGCGTTGATTGGTAATTCCAATCGCAGCAACCTCACCCGCCCTCAAGCCCGTTTTGGTGAGGACCTCCTGTGCCACTTGAAGCTGACTAGTCCATATCTCGTTGGCGTCGTGTTCGACCCAGCCGCCTTGTGGATAGTGCTGTCGAAACTCTTTCTGCGAAACTCCGAGGATTTTACCCGCGTGGTCGAACGCAATAGCGCGGGAACTTGTCGTGCCTTGATCGAGAGCGAGGATAGCGCGCATGACACCGGCTTTCTCAGGAAATGGCGAAGATCGATGGAAGAGAAATCGACCTGTGATGGTAACGTACTGGAAATCCCGCGCCCACAAGGGGGACTCCGTTTAGCTGCGGAGGTGATATCGATAGTGTCCACCGAGCACCAGGTAGACGAGCACCAAGTAGACCATCCGCCCGACGCTCGCACGAATCGCTACGCAAAACCGTCCGGGAAATCAGCGACTCTGAAAGGCCATGTTGGCGATAAGACCGGCGATATAGCCACCTTTGAAACCAGCATCGATATTGACGACCGTGACGTTGGCTGCGCAACTGTTGAGCATACTGAGCAGTGCTGCAATCCCCCCCATGTTCGCTCCGTATCCAACGCTCGTCGGGACGGCGATGACTGGACATGCCACGTGGCCAGCAAGAGCGCTGGGCAATGCGGCTTCCATTCCTGCGACGCAAACGACGACGGTGCTAGAGCGAAGCTCCGGCACCCGGGCCAACAATCGGTATGGACCAGCAACTCCCACGTCTTGGATAATGCGGGATGCGACCCCCATCCATGCCATGGTTTCGCATGCCTCCATGGCCACCGGTTCATCGGTGGTGCCAGCCGTTACCACCGAAACCACGGCACTCGATTCCACTAAGAAAGGATCGATGGGCATGGACGTATTGCTAACCCGTAGCGTGCGCGCAACATGGTTCCAGCGGCACCATGGAAATGCTTCGCTAACCACGCGAGCTTGTTCGGGGGACACCCGTGTCACCAAAATCTGTTCCGTCGTGCGAAGCAATGCTTCTGCAACCGCAAGGATCGCTCCTGGTGATTTTCCAGCACCATAAATGGCTTCGGGGTACCCCGTTCGCGTCCGTCGATCAAGGTCTGGCGTAATATTCCCATCGCTGGCGATCGATGCGAGAAGAATCTTTTGCCCGAGTTCGAGTGAAGACAATTCGCCACCTTCGTAGCGGCGAATAAGGTGCTCAATCGAGTTTGGGTCACTCACAGGCGTTAGGATCCAGTTGATAAGTTTGAAAAGGTAACAACAATGGAAAAGACGCGATGCAAAGAAGCTAGCCGAAGCGACGTGCTGGTCTTGCAAACGGTCCCTCACCGTCGATCGACGTCCTATTCGAACGACGGTGACTCATCAGTGGACCTCGCCTTGCGAATCCCTTTGATGCACCCAACCGACGGACCGGTTTCAGCACATAAGGGGTAAAGTTCCATTCGCAACAATTCTCAGTCGCGTTACCCGCACTATTTGGCGATATCGTATGCGTAGATCAATTCTTGATCTCGAATAAAAAGCTTTTGGTTGGCGATAACTGGGTGAGCCCAGATCGCCCCGCGACCTCGGTCGGTCGAAGTTTGCTCGGGGAGTTTCACCTTGCCCGCTTCTTCCCACCCCTCCTTCGATGGCTTGACCAAATACAACGTACCGTCGGAATCGTCGTAGCAGTAAAGCATTCCATCCGCAAAGGCAATGGATCCGGATCGCGCACCACCGACTTTCTTCGTCCAAAGGTTTGCGCCGGTCTTAAGGTCTTGCGCTAACCAAGAGCCACGAAGCTCATTCGTAAATCCATAGATCACTCCGTTGTCGAGGACATATCCACCATGGTGGTTTTGCATGCTCTCCCGATCGAGGTGGTAGATCTCCTTCATCTCAACCTTGCTATCATTCGCCGTGAGGGAAAGAAGGGTATTTCCCGCTTTGTAAGCGGACGAATGGTACACGTCACTACCAGCGATGACGGGGGTTGGAATCACCGCGACCCCATTTCCTGTGGTGGGACTCTTGAACTGCAGTTCGCCAGATTCGGCATGGAATGCGACGAGACCAGGTTTGGCAGCGGTGATGTAGATCGGAATTCCCGAGACCGAGGTCTTCATGATCGAGACGTATTGCGCCCCATCAGTGAACCCCTTCGACGTGTAGACACGGTCACCGGTTTTCTTATCGAACGCGACCATGAAATTTTCGCCTCCGGGTGTGCAAACCACACGGTCACCGTCGATAAGAATCGATTCGCTGTAACCCCATTGAGGGATCTTGCCGCCGAGATCTTTGACGAAGTTGACGCTCCAGACTTTGCTCCCATCGCTTGTTTTCAGGCACACGAGTTCGCCGAGGTCGCTCAAGCAATACAAGTGATCGCCGTCGATGGTTGGGCTACTGCGTGGTCCACCGCCCCACTCGGTAAGGTAGTCCCCTTTCTCTGTACCGCGATCGATGCGCTTTGCCCACACTTCGTTTCCGGTGGCAGCATCCAAACAAATCGCGACACACTCTGCGCCACGCTGCCCCAACGTGTACAATCGACCGTTGCTTACCGACACTGCGGAGTAACCGAGACCTGCATTCTTGGTGCTCCAAAGCAGTTTGGGGCCGGCTTCTGGCCAGGCCTTCAACAAGGACTGAGGAGCGGCCCGACCATCGCGTGCTGGGCCACGCCATTGTGCCCAATCCGTTTCATCGGCATGACCATGGAACGCTAGGCAACCAGCAAACACTGCGGCCGAGACGACCGGTACCTTGAAACGAGCGATTTGACGCGAAATAGCACTCACAACAATTTGGCTCGAAATTCTCATTATGGATCCCGTAACAGGCAACAACCGGCAAAACTCGAATGCATCATGCAATGCTGCACATTGTAGCGAAACCCTAGGCAACCGCAGCGCCTCAACTTCGCAAATTCATCCCGGCACCTCATCGCATTTCGGGATTTCGCACCGCAAGATCCACCTAACATTTCCGGTAGCAACACTCTGTTCGATTCTTGCGTTTCTCTTTGTTTTCGATGGGGTTCGCACGTGCCTGCGAGCGCAAGACGGAACACTCGGTTCGGCGGCAGTTCCTGCAGAAGCATTCCCAGGAGATGTAGCCCCAAGGGGCGAGTTGCCATCAGAAGGGTTACTGTGGTCTG
>VGZN01000313.1 GCA_016872635.1 Planctomycetota bacterium
CGCTCGCCAAGTGGTACCATCCGTTGTTTACTTCCCTTGCCCTCGGCTAGGCAATAGCCTTCGTTCAAGTGGACGTTGGCAATCAACATGTCGCAGACCTCGGAGACGCGGCAGCCTGTGGCGTACATCAGTTCAAGGATCGCGCGATCTCGCATCCAGTGCAGGTCATAGGGGCGAGGGGCTTCCAAGAAGCGGTCGATTTGGCCGACGGAAAGTACCTTGGGCACTCGACGCCACATTTTCGGAGTGGTCAGCAACTCCGCCGGATTGTCCTTGATCGCCGATTCAAGCTGCAGGAACTTGAAAAACATCCGCAATGAAACGATGTGACGCGAGATCGAGGATGCTGCCAACGCGATATTCTTCAGCCAACCGATGTAGTCGGTCAAATCGCTGATCGACAGCGAGGTAGGGCATCGGCCATGAAGCCACTCCTTGAAGTGTTCCAAGTCCCTTCCATAGGCAGCGATGGTGTTTTCGGCCAAATGGCACTCGCTACGGAGGTAGATGAGGAAACGATCCATCCATCCGGCCATCGTTTCGACCGGTTTTGCCGTTTCCGTCAGCCCCTGTTTTAGTTTCTTAAGCTTGCTAGTTGCCATGTGCCGCGTGTCCAAGCCCTGAAAGGCATGCTAAAAATAGAGGGCAGTCGTTGTTCGTCCGGCTGCATTGTTCGATCGACAAGTCAAAAGTTAGTTTCGGAGACTGCGGGAATGAGGGTACTGGTTGTTGGTGGCGCAGGATATGTCGGTTCCCACACCGTACGTTTGCTCAATGCGTTGAACCACGACGTTTGGGTATATGATAATCTTTCCCGCGGGCATGTTGAAAGTGTGCCTCGCGAGCAGTTCATCCAAGGCAATCTTACCGATCGCTCGCTTCTTATGCAGGTTATGCTGGATAAAGAGATCGAAGCGGTCATGCACTTTGCCGCGTTCGCGCTCGTTGGCGAGTCGGTGCAGCACCCCGCGATGTACTATCAAAACAATGTGACCGCCACTTTTGAGCTGCTCGAGGCGATGCGATCGGTTGGCGTATGGCGATTTGTATTTTCGAGCACGACCGCAACCTACGGGCAACCCGAAAAGATGCCTATCCGCGAGGATACGCCTCAGAGCCCAATCAACCCCTACGGTTTTACCAAACTCGTCGTTGAGAGGGCTCTGCGCGACTATGCTGCCGCATACGGTTTTGGCGTCGCGGCTTTGCGTTATTTCAACGCGTCTGGCGCTTCTGAGGATGGTTCGATCGGTGAGGATCACGATCCGGAGAGCCATCTGATCCCGATTGTTCTCCAGGTAGCGCTCGGACAACGTGATGCCATTCAAGTTTTCGGCAACGATTACCCCACCGATGACGGTACTTGCGTTCGGGACTACATCCACGTTGAGGATTTAGCAACGGCACACTTGGCAGCGTTAGAGCAACTCCAACCAGGGAGTGTTCTCGAGATGAACTTGGGCACAGGAGTCGGGCATAGCGTTCTTCAGGTGATCGACGCCTGCCGAAAAGTCACCGGACATCCGATCCCAGCTATTTTTGCTGATCGTCGGCCAGGCGATCCAGCATGCCTCATCGCCGATAGTTCGCTTGCTCAGAAAACGCTCGGTTGGACTCCCAAATATGTTTCGATCGATAGCATCGTCGAAACAGCATGGAACTGGCATAAAAAGCATCCAAGAGGTTACTCGACAAAGTAGAGGCCAGCGATTCGCGCGGATGAATGAAACGGGAGGAAATCCTGTTGAGCGAATACCCGTTGGAATTAGACGCAAGTGGCGAAAATCCAGTAAGATACCCAGTTCGCTCGAGGTAGGATCCCTGTGTTCAGGATGGAAATCGCATGCAAGACATTATCATCGAGAAACCATATGAGTTCATTCCTCCTCATCGCGGAAAATGGTTTCCGTCGTTGGTGCTAAATACCAATCTAGTCCCCTGGTATTTAAAGAGATTTGAAGGTGTCGTTTCACATCGCCTGGAAGGGCTTGATCACTTTCGTGAGTCACTCCGGCGGGGGCACGGGATACTGCTGGCTCCTAACCATAGTCGTTATGCAGATCCCTTGGTGATGGGCCATGTTGCCCGGGAATCCCAAACCTTGATGTACGCGATGGCCAGTTGGCATTTGTTCCATCAAAGTCGATTTCAACGGTTCGCCATGCGCATGATGGGTGCGTTTAGCGTATATCGAGAAGGCCTCGACAGACAGTCACTCGACATGGCCATCGAAACGCTTTCCAAGCCTGAGCGCCCCCTGGTGGTGTTCCCCGAGGGTGCGGTCTTTCGTACGAATGATCTGCTTCAACCGTTGCTCGATGGAGTTGCATTCATGGCACGCAGCGCTGCAAAGAAGCGAGCCAAGGATGGTAATGGCGGCAAGGTAGTCATTCATCCGGTGGCCATCAAGTATGTCTTTCATGGAGACTTGGACAAGGCCGTAGGTAAGACGCTTGACTCGCTTGAGAAGCGATTGACTTGGAATAATCTTAAGAAAGCCACGATTCTCCATCGTATTTCTCGGATCACCCATGCGATGCTTAGCCTTAAGGAATTGGAATACATAGGTTCGGCTCAGACCGGGACGATCATCGAGAGGCAGCAACGCTTGGTCGATCACTTGCTCGACCCCCTCGAAGTTGAATGGCTTGGCAAGGATTCAGATGGTCCAATCATTCCGCGAGTCAAAGCACTTCGGATGAAAATCGTACCTGAACTAACAGCTGGCGAACTCACGGAACAAGAGCGGGAGCGTCGTTGGACCCAGCTCGAGAAAATCTACTTAGCCCAACAAGTCGCTTCGTATCCTCCGGAATACCTGACTTCCCCCACGACCGATACCCGAATCCTGGAAACGGTGGAGCGATTAGAGGAAGATCTGACCGACAAGGCCAATGTACACGGCCCATTAGAGGTTGTGATTCGAATCGATGAAGCGATCGAAGTGCCCACCGATCGAGCGCCGCGCGGAGAGGAAGATCCTGTGATGAAAACGCTTCGCGAGCGAATTCAAGCGATGCTCGATGATCTTTCTCGCGAGACGAACGTAATCGACTGATCCGAACTCAATGAAGGAAACCCGAATACCGGAGCACAGTTCCATCGCCTGAGGCATCTCCAGGCCTGCTAACTCGGATCCGCTTTGGAGTGACGAGTTTGACAAGGTAACGGAATCATGCGTGGATTTGGATTAAAATTAGGTTAAGCGGCGCCCTTACGGGTACCCCATGTCGGCCTAGGGGCGTGTACGGGGATCCATAGGATGCTGCGACGCAGAACAGGTTCCCGTTTTCCTCGTGGAGAAATGCCTATGAACTGGATTTTCAACAATCCCCTCGGGAATCTTCCAGGCCCAATGTTTTTGTGGCTGTATGGCCTGATGCTGGTGGGGTGCCATGACGCGATTCGGTGGTTGACACGTAGGGCGGACACTAGCCGCTCGGATCCCCCAATGAAAATTCCCGAAGACTTGGATCCACTTCAGATTGCTTACTTGATCAGATTGCTTACTTGAGAGGTGGGGACTCGGAGGTGATCCGAACGGTGATGGTGGACTTAGTCGAACGGAATCTCATCGAAGAGGCTCCTAGGCCCACAGGTATTCATAAGTTGCTCCATGGAAAGGCCACCAAGTGGAGGGTGGTGGACCCGATTGAAACACCGACGGGCTTGACCGAGGTTCACGAAGCTCTCCTATCCCAATTCGATTCCCCTAAAACTGCGGTATCGGCATTCGAGAGTCCTGTCCGATCGCTGGTGGCAAAGCTCACTTCTCCATGGCAGAAATGGATGGAATCCGAAAGTCTCTGTGTCACCGCCGACGCATTGGCGAACTCCTCCAATGCGTTTTGGATTTCGCTTTTGGGTTTAGAAGTCCTCGGTATCTACAAGATTGTTGCAGCGGTCCGGCATGGCCACCACAATATTGCGATACTGATCGGACTTATGATCGCAACACCTATCTTGCTACTTCTTGCAAGAAGATCGAGGCGTTTGTCGTACCGCGGGCAAGTCTACCTCGGACACTTGCAAGCTGCCTTCGCGAAGTACAGCAAGCTGAAGAATTACAATCAATCGGAAGCGATCACCTCGAGGCTGAGTTCGGAGCCGGTCGAGTCCAAGTTGGATTTGGCATACTCGGCACCCCTTTTCGCCGTAGGATTGTTTGGCGTAAGCGCTCTTGAGGGGAGTTCCTTCGATCCGCTTTATCAGTCGTATCGCAAGGCGGCCATGAACACAAGCGGTTGCTCCACGGGTAGCTCCTGCGGATCTGGCGGATGCGGCAGCGTAAGTTGTGGTAGCAGTTGCAGCAGCGGTGGAGGTGGTTGCGGAGGTGGTGGCTGCGGCGGAGGATGCGGTGGTTGTGGAAGCTAAGGGCGAATGGAATAAGCTGCCATCGCTCGGCGTTGGCCTGGGATACCGATCCCAATTCCGTCATTCTCTATTTTCTCATCAGTCATCTGTCGATTTTCTTGAAATCATCGCGGATCACTACTTCGAATCATCGCCGCATCGACGGACAGAATTGGATCTCTTGCATTCGAATTTTCCGTTGATCCCTCACGGACTCGCTCTCTCGCTTGGGTCTGCCGACGGGCTCGATGATCAATATCTAAAACTGTACTGTGAGCTCGTAAATCGGCTCAAGCCGGCTTGGTGTAGCGATCACATCGCATTCACTAGGGCAGGCGGAATTGATATTGGGCATTTGACCCCTCTGCCAAAAACCAACTCTAGTCTAACGGTTCTTCGCGAGAACATTCGAAGGGTCAAGGACATGACTGATGTGCCAGTGATATTGGAAAATATCACTGAGAATATTCGCTTCCCAGAGGACGAGTTCTCTGATGCAGAGTTTCTCGGGCGAGTCTGCGATCAGAACGACATCGGTTTGTTGCTCGACGTCACCAACTTATTTATCAATTCCGTAAATCATCGATTTGATCCAATCAAAGTTCTCGAACGACTTCCAAGGGATCGGGTCATCCAATTGCATTTTGTCGGCGGGTACTTCGAAGATGGGAAATGGGTGGATGGTCATGGCGATGCAACTCAGGAAGAGATTTGGCAACTTTTAGACGAAGTGGTCTCTAGGTTCGCTGTTCACGGTATTATCCTCGAACGGGACGAGCTCATCCCACCTATCGAAGAGTTGCTGCTTGAACTGAACCGAGCCAGCGAAATCCTGCGGAAAAGGTCGGATTCGCATGGGTGATTTCAATCGTTCCAGCGACATGGAATCATCGCGCGAAGCGCTGCGCAAGCGACAGGAGGCGCTCGCGTTACGGCTGACCACAGGCAATCGCAGCGATGTGGCATCGAAAAACATGAACGAGTCGATTGCTGGTCTGTCGCGTGGAGAGCTTGAGTCAGCCGCAGAAACATTGATTCGTAAACGAGTCTCCCAAACGTCAAGCCACTTGCCTATGACTCGCCACTTGTTGGGGGACGAGTTCCTCCGCGAGTTCCGACTTTTCGGGGCCTCACATCATTTCAATGGTTATCGAGCTCACTGGTTCGACGCATGGTTCTTCGCGGAGTATCTGAAGCGTCAATCTGGCAGCAACGAAAGGGTACCTTGGTTGGTGGATTGTCTGAAACTCGAGCAAATGCAGATTGGGTTGGAGTTATACCAACCTCGCTTTTCTATGCAGCGATTGAAATACCAGGTGCATTTGTGGCGTTACGACCGAGACCCATCCCCACGTAAAAAAGCATGTCTATTGTGGAGTTGGCGAATCGGTCGCTGGCGAGGGATAAGAATGTGGTAGTAATGGTTTCGCTGGGTAAGAAACGATTTGCGGTTGTCTCGGATGCTATGTGGGCCGGTATCAAGGATTCGTCGCTCGAGCGGTGAGTTCATCGAGTGTCTTTCGAAGTTTGTTTTCCGACTCCTCGCTCGCTCCCACTAAGATATTGGCGATGCCACCATCGCGATCGACGATGACGGTTTGTGGGATCCCGCTTACTGCGTATTGCTTGGAAACCGAGCCATCGCTATCCATCGCGACGGTCGGTGTGACTTCGATACGTTCTAAGAATTTACGGATCCGATCTTCGGGCTCTTCGACATTGACCAGAATCAATTCGACTCCGAGATCGTGGTATTCACGCGAAATTTCAAGCAACATTGGCATCGACCGAATGCATGGCCCGCACCAAGAAGCCCAGAAGTCGATGATGACTACCTTACCGCGGTAGTCCTTCAGTTGACACGGTGTACCGTCAATTTTCAGCAGGTCGAAATCGGGTGATTCCTTGCCAATCATCCGAGCGTGGGCTGTATCGCTCGGGCGATCATCACCA
>VGZN01000314.1 GCA_016872635.1 Planctomycetota bacterium
CACTCGGAGCAGGTTTGTGCATTACCTGCATCATCGTTTGCAAAACCGATGCCGCTTGAAATGGAGGCTTTCCCGTCAACAGCGCAAATAGAATCGCTCCCATCGCATACACGTCTGTGGCGACACTTTGGTCCTCGCTCTTCCCAGCTGCTTGCTCTGGAGACATGTAACTAGGGGTACCCAACGTGGCACCAGTCGCCGTCAGGCCTTCGTCTCGCCCCATCTGTTTTGCAAGTCCAAAGTCTGTCAGGTAAACTTCGTCCTCTTCATCGAGCAACACATTAGCAGGCTTTAAATCGCGGTGCACGACCTGATGTTCGTGCGCGTAATCGATGGCTCGGGCTACATCGCGAACATAGCGGACAGCACGTTTGGGATCGATTGGACCGCTCGAAACAATCTTGGCAAGATCCGTACCCGGAATGTAGTCCATGGAGAAAAAATGGTGACCGTCACTTTCTCCACAGTGATACACAGTGACGATATTAGGGTGATCAAGCTTGGCAACGCTTCGGGCTTCACTATAGAAACGCGCAACCTCTTCGTCCGATGCCAGCGCACCCGATCGAATCATCTTGATCGCAACTCGCCGATGGAGCTGCACTTGGTTGGCAAGATAGACGACCCCCATGCCACCTCGCCCCAGCACTCGTTCCAGCAAGTATTCGCCAAACCTGCACGGAAGCGAGGCGTGTGTGTTATCCAGCGTTGGGACATCGGACAAGCTAAAATCCATATCGCTCGAAAGCGGCGAGTCGACGAACGAGAACATTGCTCGTTTTTTTTCCAGATCCTCACTTTGAATCTTCAAATCCAAGGTGACTGCATTTGGATCATATCTTGAGTGCGATTCTTCACTCTCCAGAGACGCTTCGGCATTCACGCCTGGCACAGACTTCGTTTCCGCTTCGAGAGCCCACCCGTTAAAAGTAGGGCCCGCCATGGTTTCAATCCAATCAGCCGCCGTTAGCAACTCTAGCAATCGATCGGCGTACTCGGGATACTCGCGAAGAAATGTCTCACGGTCTACTGATTCGCCACGATCATGCCGCTTTAAGAAATCCAAAAGTACCTGGTCCAGTTCCAAATCACCTTGGTCTTCGTGATTCTCACGCATACTCGCGAATCCCTCGATTGCCTCGTGCCGTGAACAGGGTCTTCACCTCCCCAACGCACGATTGTCTCGGCGTTTCATTGAAATTGCCCCACTTCTAGCCAGACCACTCCTCCCGTCCGCAGTCAGGACGGGGAGCGTGATAGGCAATCTCAGGCGACAGCTATTGTACGTCCAACACCACCATTCACCTAGCCACCCGCTCCCCCAAGGAACTGGCTTGGTCCGGGCTATCCCAGTGAAAAACAACGCCCCCACTCTCAAAAACAGGGCATCCAAGGAATTTGCTAGTGAAAGACACTTCCCAATAACACCCTAACGCAGCCTCAACTCGGCCGAAATCCGCTCAGTGTCCTTCGCGAAGTACGGTCGCTGTCACGGATTTCGCACTTTTCAAAAAATCCTCCCGCATGCCTTCGAAAACAATTTCTCCTCCTTTATCTCCAGAGAAAGGGCCTACTTCGATCAAATAGTCCGAAGCCCGAATCATCTGCTCGTTGTGTTCGATCACCAGCACCGAATTCCCTTGATCGATTAAGACATCGATACATGCAAGCAACCTATCAACATCTGCGAAATGCAAGCCAGTCGTGGGTTCGTCCATAACAATCAATTGACGACTCTTCTCTTCGAGGTGGGACGCCAGCTTCAATCGCATGGACTCCCCAGCAGAGAGGGACGATACGCTCTGGCCCAAGGGTAGGTAACCCAGCCCGATATCGACCAGTGGTTGCAACTTCATTTGCAGTTTGCGTTCACCTCTAAAGAATTCAATTGCATCGACTATGCTCAAGTTGAGTACTTCGGAGATATCGCGATCGCGATACCGAATATCTAGAACGCGGGGCATAAATCGCTTTCCGTTACATTCCGAACAAACCAAGCGGACATCTGCCATGAACTGCATGTCCACCGAGGTAAAACCCAATCCCTCACAAAAAGGGCAACGACCAGCAGAACTATTAAAGCTGAAATGGCTCTCGGTTAACCCAGCCGCTTTCGCGTCGATCGATGATGCAAACGCGATCCTTATTTCATCCATCGCTTTGACGTAAGTTGCGGGTGTCGAACGTATCGACTTGGCAATTGGAAATTGATCGATAGCGACGCAGCCACGAATCTGTTCCCCGCCGATGAGCCGATCAAAGGGTAATGCGTGCTCAGACGATTCCCCTTTGGAGGCCGCGATCGCAGGTACCAACGTATCTAGCACAAGAGAACTTTTTCCACTTCCGCTGACGCCGACGATCGTGCAAAGGCATCCTAAAGGGATCTTGAGATCAACATTCTTCAAGTTCCTTCCTCGCGCACCGCAAAGCTCTAATCGTCGGGTCCCCACCTCGCGCGGTGAACGACTCGAGATTCTCGACGACAAGTATTTCGCAGTTAAGGTTTTGCTTTTCCTAAAGTCCGACGCCTTCCCCGAAAAACAAACCTCACCCCCGCGAGCACCAGCACCTGGCCCGATCTCAAGAACATGGTCCGCTTGGAAAAGCAGGTATGGCTCATGCTCGATCAAAACAACTGTGTTTCCACGCTCCACAAGCTTCTTTACTGCTCCAGCTACTCGCACTGTATCACTAGGATGCAATCCTACTGTGGGTTCATCCAGGACGTAAAGCATGTCGACGAGGTCGGAACCCAGCAGGGTAGTAAGGTTGACGCGTTGGGCTTCCCCGCCACTCAATGTGTGCATGGTCCGACCGAGAGTTAAGTACCCAAGCCCAACCGCAATGAGATAATCCAATCGCGATAAGACTTGTTTTAAGACCGGCTCTATCGCTCGCGCATCCGCGCCGAGAGGAAGATACTCGGAACTACCCCGTAATTCCTGAAGTATCCCTCGAAGATCATCGATTGTCATTTCGTTGATTTGCGAGAAGCTCATCCCACGGAATCGATAGGCCAAGGCCCCCGGGGATAACCGCTGACCATGGCACTTTGGACATACCGAGTAGGATTTCCAGCGAGCAAGAAATGCACGGATGTGCATTTTGTATTTCTTCCGCTCAAGCCACGCAAAAAAACCATCTAATCCTCCAAAACTTTTCGCTGGCACACCATGCTGAATCAGATCCCAATGCTTCGAGGAGAGCTTGGCCACCGGAAGATCGAGCGGTATGCAATACTCATCTGCAATCGCCAGCAACTCATGAAGCTCATGCTCATAGGAAGGCGTTCTCCATGGTGCGATCGCACCTTCTCGTAACGACAGCTTGCGATCGGGAACTATTTTTTCAAAATCGAGATCAGAAACTTCTCCAAAACCAGTGCATTGAGAACACGCTCCTATCGGACTATTAAAGCTGAATAAACGAGGCTCAGACTCGGGGCATTCCTGATCGCATTCAGCACACCTCAGACTTTTGGTAAATAAATGCTCGTCATACTCTTGCCCAGAGACAACTCGTATTCGAACATTATGGTCCGAGACCACTGACGAATCCTGTGCTCCGTTCGAACTCGCGACCAAGACGACTACATTATGATCCGCTCGTTCAAACGCGAGTTCAAGCGATTGCAAAGTGGATTGAGACAATGGGCTTCCATCGATTCGAAACCGATCGATCACCACCATACCAGCCCCTTTTGCGGGCACCTTTTTCGCAACAGTTGTGAGATCTTCCGACAACTCCACCAAATCATCGGTAAGGATCACTCGGATGAAACCTGAGGACTGCAGGTCGTACAACTGTTGCGACAAATCCGGCTTGGATTCCCAGTTAAGCTCGAAACCTAACATGGCCCTGCCGTTTCCCAAAGTCGACATCCTTTTGGCCAATGAAGAGGCTGAGTGCTTCATGATTGGCTGGCTACAGGTTGGACAGTACGGACTAGCAACATGCGAAAAAAGGATTCGCAATGGCTCCAAAACCTCACTCGCCGTTCCAATGGTACTGCGATTGTTGCGGCTTCGATCACCTCGCGTCACTGCCAGCGAAGGAGGAAGGTTGTCGAGCGAATCGAATCGAGGCTTGTCGATGCGAGCCAAAAACTGCCGAGTATATGCCGAGAAACTCTCGATATAGCGACGCTGCCCCTCTGCATACAGCGTATCGAGGGCAAGAGACGTCTTTCCACTCCCGCTGACGCCACACACGACCGTCAATCGACGAAGAGGAATATCTACATCGACACTTTGCAAATTGTGCTCTGCGGCGCCACGCAATTCGATACTTCGCAAGGTTTTCATGCTTCTATTATTGCATGAATGAAATTTTCAGCATCGGCAACTCGGAGCCACTCACCTCTAGCTGTTCCGAAATCTGGAGGTTAACCGCAACGATTTTTCGGGCGACGAAAGGAAGCTTGTAGTTTCGAGCGCACGAGAACCCCTAGAGAACGATGGGGTGATTACCATTTCAAGCAACAGCAACTAGTGGGACTATCAGGAGGCTTGCGTCAGGTAACGAATCAATGCGATCGACCACCCCATACCCAATATTGCAACGCTAACCCAAGCCGACCAAATCCAGAATCGGGTGGCACCCGAAGTTTTCTCCGGGGGAGATTCCGGCGCAGACAATTGAATGATCCACCGCTCACGTTCGCTGGCATCTTCAAAGAGACCCGATTGAACCGGTTCAAGCAACCCGAACTGGATGGAAAACTCCATTAAGCCAAAAACCAATTGTCTTCGCCCACTATCCGAAACCCCCATGGCTTCGAAGCACCAAATCTGCTTCCCGAAAGCCAATTCATCTTCTTCCTGAAAAAAGACAGGTCTAAGGTTTTCAATACGCGATCGCTCGGGACAAAATTCTCTGCGAGCCACTGCCAGCAATGCATGCTCCGCAACCGCTTGCCAAATCTGTCTCGAGAAATGAACTGGGTCTGCTTCAGGTGTCACGATTCGATTCCTTCGTCGGACTCTAATGCCTCATCCGCTTCCGACCGATGTCAATAAACCTACCCAAACAGTGGTACTTCTCGATGCGAGGCCAAAAGCTCGAGAGATTGTAAACCTTTGAAAAGCCCCGCGTCAGCTTCAGATCTTCCCTTTTCGGACAATTTCCCAAAAATAGGAAGAATTGTGCGAACGGTGACGCCACGCTCTAGTAACCGCCAAAAAACCGACGTTGTAACCAGTATTGTCCCCTAGCCTCGATACGATGGTCGGCAGAATCGCATATACACAATCCATCGCGACACGACGATGGAACCCTGGCGATCCAGTTCTTTTTAGCACAACGCAGTTCCAAAACTATTAGGTGATTTAGTACCAAACTTCGAAGCGGCGGCAAACCAGAATAGGAACGTCAACCTTGGTGTTCGAACGCAAGAGCCTAAAATGGCCCATCCTGCTAGCAATCCTGATGATTGTCGTGCTGGTGGGGCTGACTGTCGGCTGGGTTTTGATCAACGTATTCGGTGCCTTGCAAGCCCCCAACGAGAGTGGTCTCAATATCTATTGGGTACTCCTCAGCGTCGGCTCGATCATGTTCGCGTTTGTGCTTGCTGGTGTCATTCTCTATTTGGTTTGGATTATCCAGAACATCAATCTCAACCGTCGGCAGAGCAATTTTATCGATTCGGTAACGCACGAACTGAAGACCCCCATCGCATCCTTGAAACTTTATCTCCAGACCCTCGACCGCCGACCTGTTGACGGTGAGCAGCGGCAACAATTCTATCGCACCATGATGGAAGACGTGAATCGACTCGATGGGCTGATCAATCAATTGCTTGATGTTGCGAGACTTCAACAGAAAGAAACGGACACCCTCTCTACAGAGTGGATTGCGATCCATGATGTGATCCAAGAAATCGTTTCCAAGCTCCAGACGCAGTATCGTTTGCCGGACGATACGATTCGAATGAGTGTTACTCCTTGCGAAGTCCTAGCACACCAAGTGGATATTGAGGTTTTGGTCCGGAACCTACTCGACAATGCAGTAAAGTACTCCATTGAACCGCCCCAGATCGACATTGAGGTGAAACTCGAAGAGGGAAAGATCCATCTCGCTGTCTCGGACAATGGACCGGGGATACCTAGACATCTCAGGAGAAAGGTATTTTCGCGTTTCTATCGCGCCGGAGACGAACTGGAGAGGAAGAAGCCAGGGACAGGCCTTGGTTTGTTCTTAGTTCGCTCGATCGTTCAGCGGCTGCGAGGTACCGTCCGAATCACGGATCTTACCAAGCGAAGCGGGTCCAAGTTTTTGATCGTGATGCCC
>VGZN01000315.1 GCA_016872635.1 Planctomycetota bacterium
CCGCCTTCGGGTTGTATATTCCATAACCAAAAATCGTTGGAGCCTCATGGGGCACATTCGAGGTTGGTCTATCATCCCTTCGAACAGGACGATCGCTCCCCTGGCGTTCGCCATGCGACTGTCGCTCCGAATTCGGTTGACGGTCCATGTTTCGAGTCGGCTCCGGTTCCACTCGATAGACAGCAACCCAATCTCCAGGCCCGGGATTACCATCGATCGATAGTAGCCGTTTGCGAAATACATTCGGATGCAATGTCGCACGCTGCATCGTAACGCTCGCCATCGGCCCGCTCGAACTAGGCGTCAACGATCGATTGCACGCGACCAATGCCTCGTCTGCGGTTGTAGGACCATCCGAATGGGAACTAAAAGCCATGAAAGCTCCTGCGAGAGTAATCGTGATGCCGCTTCAAAATCCGCATCAACGAATGGGTGTCAGCAAAGCTTCATCGAGGCTCCATAGTAATTGAGCAAGACGATCCCTACCATGGACACCTATCTGCATCCAAGCGTTAACCACGGAATTCATCGCGTCGATAATAGCTGGCGCTCGGGCCGAGATTTCGTTCTGTTGCCATCGATCGTCGGGCATCGCGAATAATTCGATCTTCAACTCGTTCGCGACTCGTTCATTTCGCTCTTCGATTTCCCCACGCTCTCCCAGACTCTCCGCTTGATCCGAAATCCGTTCCGATTGCTTCGCCAATTCTCGAATCGCAGCCTCTAGCTGGACGTCATACACCACGGTGGAATAACGGGCTGCCCAACTCGGCAACATCAACGCCACCTCGCTTTCGTCCCAAGCCATCGCGGACCGTTGAAACGGCAACCACTTGAGGCGGTCAACTCCAGCCCCGTGGATCATTGTTGCGAGCGTCCAACCCTGACCCGCAACAACTTCTCCCTCCGATGAACGGGGAATCTGTTCGTCGTTGCATTTCGCCAACCCGGAATCTTGCCGAATCGAAGCACTTCCTTCCAGCCACTCCTCGAGCAATCGCGCGAGATGATGCGGCTGAACAAACTGCGAAAAACGGATACTGAGCGGAAGTTGATCTCCAGGGCGAATGATCAAGGGACAATGCAGACGCTCCGCGTACATCGCCCCTGGTCCCTTCGATCCGTCCGTTGACGTTGCCTTATTCGATTCCGCAGTTCCCCCTCCATCCTCCGCGTCGATGCCACCCAGACCGACCATTCCGTGCTCGCCGAGCGGATACCCTTGAATCCCAGC
Source organism: Planctomycetota bacterium (assembly GCA_016872635.1). GTDB lineage: Bacteria > Planctomycetota > Planctomycetia > Pirellulales > Pirellulaceae > JBKCUI01. The sequence goes on from VGZN01000315.1 coordinate 1,235, forward strand.
CAATATTACCATCGCACTCGATTCAAACCCTAGCTCCTGGATAGCTTCGGTGAGCAACCCCCAAACTTCATCCATCGCAATGGCTTGCCCACCAGCGCCGCATGCCCAACCGAAAATCCGATCCGGATCGGTACTACTGTCGACGAGACTCACCGGTGGCTCAACAACACTGGGGGGTTGCGGATCCCCTTCGTCACACATCGCCAGTCGTAACTCATAAGGTGCATCCCAAGGTCCACTGAGCCCGCGTGAATGGATCCACAACCATGGATACTTTTCCAGATTGGGGATCCACTGATTCAGCGCATCCGAAACCAACGAGGAGAACCGTGTCTCCATCGTGTATGCGATGTCGACAAGTTGCACTTCACCATCGACATAACGAAGCGCTGCTTCATACACGCGAGGATCATCAGTCACCAAAATACCCGGTATTTTTATCTTGGGAGGTGAGGCTTTTTCGAGCCCTTGTGCGCCGACTCGTTCGCGGCGATGCAATCCACTCCACATCGACTCCAAAACCTCCACCGGATCGATGCCATCCATCCAGAACTGGTCTGCCACCAGCGACTGCGAAGCAAATCGATCGAAAGTTGGTGTCGGCGTCAGCGCATTTCCATAACAACCGACAAGGTTGGTTCCTAGCCCTTCGATCGTCACCACGATGGCATTCGCAAAGCGGCCCATCGAGTCGATGCCGTCCAATCCATCGCCGTGATCGTTACTGCTGGCCACTCAACGCTCGCATGCATTCCATGAGAAAAAAACGATAACGAATGGGATCACAATCCTGAGGACTCCAAGGGTGACTAGGGCTTTTCAATCCTGAACCAAAGCTCTAACTTTGAACCTTGGAGTTTGTATACCGCCTGGGAATGCGGATCCACAATCACCGGTTCGTCGTTGACTAAAAAAAGGCCCACAGGGTTTTGAAGCGGATCTCCGGAAACTGCGACCGTCGGCTTCTCGTTTGGCTTGATAAGCCACAATGCTTTTTTATATCCGTCGGTGACCCAAGCTTGACCTTTGGAATCGACCACCACCTGATGTGGAAAATCGAAAACGCGTTCGCCCACGATGACTTCTTGTTTTCCTTGAGCATCCAGCCTCAACAATTGTTTCTCATCTTGTGAAACAACCCAGAGCCGATCTTCCTTGTCAACAAACAGCCCTCGTGGATTCACGTTTGCAAAAACCTCCGGCTTATCAGTCGCACTCGCCTGCTTCCACACGACACGGCGTTCGACATCCGCAATGTAGAGTGTCCCATTGCTCGCATAGGCGAGGTCCATCGGAATCCCTATCAATCCCGAAACCGTAGGGGCCATGTTCCCGTTCGCATCGCGACGATAGATTTCCCGTGTTGCAGGGTCCCCCACCGTCAATTCGCCGGAGGGAGATATTGCGATGCAACGCGCCGCATTCATTGGCTTGCGAAATTTTTTGTCACCAGGAATCGCGAGTTCCAGTTTCGAGTCGGCATACTTCCAGACTCCAGGTGCGTTGCGATCGACAACCCACACGGTTCCACTGGAATCAATGACTCCATCGAGCGGGTAAACAGCACTGGCAGGACGTGTTCCGGGTCCTGCCGAAACCTCCCCAGGCGGCGACGCATTTTGTGCCAACAACACAACACGATTGCTTGGTACCAGAAACCCAAAGCCTAGCAGCACCAAGGTGATCACTAGGTTGACAGACGAGTAACGACAATCAAATAGTTTCATAGCTACTACGAAGGAAAGCAGGGACATCCTGCCCCAGGAACATGAAGGAATATCGGGACTGAACCCACCCACGTTCCTTATGGTAGCAGGATCTTCCCAAGGCGGATACCAACACCCCCTCGCGCTTACCGCAAACGTGCATCGAAAAGAAAAGGTGGCGTGTCTCCACGCCACCTTTGAATGGTTTTCTCTACAGCCGCTGTCGTCATTAGGGAGCGACGGCCGAGACTGTGCTGTTATTGTTGTCATTCGTAGCGGCAGCGATTCCTACGCCGATGAGGCCACCCAAAGCAGCGAGGCCGAACAGGCCATTGCCACCGGCACCGATCCCGCCTCCACCTCCGCCACCGCCACCACCTTGGTAACCGCTACCGCACCCCATCATCGGAGCACAAGCGACTTCTTCGACGCACTCTTCGGCGACAACGATTTCTGCGGGCGCGTAGCAGTTAGGATCTGCGAGTTCGACGTTCAGTCGGCGACAGGCATGCCGCGAGCGGATTCCGACGAACATGGCACCCTTGGAGTTATCCAAACCGCTTACCGCCTTTTCGTCTTTGCCATCGATCGCACAGAATCCGAGAGCAGCGATGCCTTGTGGGCCCGAAGCAACCAGTCCGTAAGAACCTGGCTCAACACCTTCGAAACGGTAAGTCCCGTTGCTTGCAGCGCGAGTCCTCATCACTTCGCGACCTTCGACGGTCAGGTAGACAAGAGTTTGGCTTAGGTCAACATTGGCATTCGGGCGGGAGAGAGTACCGCAGATGCCAGATCGCTCGTCGATCACAACTTCGTAGGAATCTTGAAATGCTCGCTTGTCTCCAAGCGGATCATTAGCGATGCGGTTTCCTTCAAGAACTATTGGAATGGTATTACTACGGATCAATTCGGCGATGCGGGGTGATGCTGGTGCAATCGTTCGCACTTCGATCCGTTCTGGTAAATGGGCTCCGGTCTCTGCGTCGAGCACCGTGAGAGAATAGACTGCCAGTTGCCCTTGGCCTCGAACGACGATCGAGTAAACGCCAGGCTTCCCTTTCTCGATTATGAAGTCGCCGTCAACATCGGTTTCATCCGTCGCAACCACTTGATCTTCACTAACCAGAGCAACCGACATCTTCGGTTGCTTGACATGCACATCGCCAGAGACTGCAACAACGGAACCACGGATTGCACCCGACGTAGTGATCCGAACCCATTGGTTCTGACTGAGTTCGTTGCCTTGAGGTGACAACGCTGTTTGTGCAGGAACCAACTCCAAACCGATGGTCTTCGGCAACTGAGTGTCGACCAAGGATTCCTGTGCCCAAGCCAATCCAGTGGACAGGCTGACCATCAATGCCGTTAGGATTCGTGTTCGCATGGTGAGTTACTCTGAGCGGATGACTCTGTGGTGATGATTCGGAAGTGATGCTGACTAGGCGCGGATTACGCAACGCGAGTTTCACGTGTGGCAAAATTCCCACCTCGTGTCGACTGATTATAATTGGCGGCGGTGTAAACACAAGCTTTTTAGGAGGTTTGCAGCGATTATCCGGCGATTGGGGTAAAAATCCTTACCGCTGGCAATAGGGTTGCAGATTGACGGCGGTTTTAACTGGCTTTCTAATCGCAACCGAGCGGCGACGGAGCCTCCGACGATCAATACCGCTGCCACAGCGCCTGCACTTAGACGAGCCTTTTTGGAGCGAAAAACGCCCATCGCTCAAACAGGGACTCCCCGATTGCCGGCGGCTACCTGATTGCCGGCGGCTAGAGGCTCCGAGCCCCCCTATTGCACACAGCCCCCACTCTTCAAATCCCTCCCGCCGAAGAGGGGCGGATTCTTCGTATCCAATCCATCGAGAGCGAGCAAAGCCATGAAAAAGCCTCAGATGAGCGCCTTCCCCAAGTGCTATCTGGAGACAATCTCCTTCGAACGAAGCATGTCGGTTTTCGACTGGATTGAGATGGCGAAGCAATTAAGCGCTGACGGACTGGAGATGTACGAAGGCTTCCTCATCAATACCCAGGAAGTGTATTTAGACAGCGTTCGACGGGCTATCGAAGCGGCAGGCTTCGTGATGCCGATGCTCTGCTGCTCCCCTGACTTTATCCATCCCGACCCGGCGAAACGCCGCAGTGCCATTGAGTACCAAAAGTCCATGATCGCCGTTGCGGCGCGGTTGGGTGGTCCTGGAACGGTTTGCCGGGTTCTTAGCGGACAACGATGGCCAGAAGTCAGTCGCGATGACGGTCTGAATTACGCATCGTCTGCCATCATTGAATGCATGGAAACCGCCGTCCAACACGACGTGATCCTGGGGCTCGAAAACCATTATAAAGACGGGTTTTGGCTCTATGCCGAGTTTGCTCAGAAGCAGGACGTCTTCCTTGAGCTGCTAGACCGCATCCCTCGAACCCCTCACTTTGGGGTGCAATACGACCCCAGCAATGCCGTCGTTGCTGGTGACGACCCGGTAAAACTACTTGAGAAAGTCATTGACCGGGTCGTGAGCATGCACGCGAGTGACCGTTACTTAGTTCCGGGAGCTACACTCGACGAACTAAAGCACGCCGAAGGAAGCGCTGGTTACTCGAAAATCCTCGTGCACGGAGTCACTGGAAAAGGACTCAACGATTATGACGCAATCTTCAAGCTCCTACGGGGAGCCGGTTACACCGGTTGGATCAGCATCGAAGATGGCATGAATGGCATGGAGGAAATGGAGGAATCCCTTCAGTTCCTTCATCAAAAAGTCCAGCAATACTACGGCTAAGGCCTCCGTTACGCATCTGTTACCTGCATAATCCTCGCTTGGACCGGCCCCCCGCCGAGGCGATTGTCTTGAACGATTCGTTCATGGATTCGTTTTGGGTACGTCCAAGCTTCCGAACGAAAATTCTTTAAATTCCTGATACTAATCTGTCAGAAACGGCGCATTTTGCTTGAAGCAGGTCCTAAGGCTGTTAAATTGGGTAACGGTTCGGGATTGTATGCGACTCGGATGTCGCTGATTTCGTGCACAATACATCTAGATCGGCAGTCATGGTTTCCAGCACGTCCCACATACTCTTCTTAGCGAGCATCTTCATTGCGTCGACGCTAGGCTCGAGTTCCGTGGCTGCTGTGATTTCTTCTACCGTGAATCAAGACGGATACAAGACGTTTGCTGGGGCTGGGGCTGCATCGAAAGTCGGCACCTTTCAAATGGGACCCGCGGCTACTTCGTACACCCAAGCTCGTTTTAGAACCTGGATTGAGCTTCCGGCCAACGCGTTCGGCGTTAATGCACCGAAATTGGTTCTGGCTGCCTACAACGCCTCATTTC
>VGZN01000316.1 GCA_016872635.1 Planctomycetota bacterium
ATCTATCAATAAGGTGTTTTATCAATCTTGGCGGCCCAGCTTTTCAGGACATCCACTGCTTCCTCCCGTAGAGCTTGTTGCGATGGGATTGAGCGTAGGTTTGCGGGCTTCCGGAGTTCGTCGTAAAAACTTCGATCGTCGAACCCGACCACAGCTGCATCATCGCAGGTGGCAGCGAAATAGAAGCGATCCATCCTAGCCCAGTAGACAGCTGCCAAACAAAGTAGGCATGGTTCGCAACTGCTGTAGAGTTCACACCCCTCCGAGGAAAATGAGTTTAGACAGCGGCATGCATCGCGGATGGCTTCTACTTCGGCGTGTGCCGTTGGGTCATTGGTGGAAGTAACACGATTCCAGCCAGTGCCAACGATTTTGTTGTCTCGCACCACGACTGCACCGAAGGGCCCCCCTTCATTGGCTTGCATTTTCTCGCGAGAAAGTCGAATCGCTTGGCGGAGAAATCTTGATTCACCATGGTTTGATGATTGCGGAAGGGGGCAATGGCCCAGCAGAACATCAACAAGATAGTTAGTGGACCAACACCCCAGGCAGGATTCGAACCTGCGACCTCAGCTTTAGGAAAGCCGCGCTCTATCCAACTGAGCTACTGGGGCAGCGGTGTTTTCACGGTGGAAACGCTTGTGCAGTTTACATCATGCACACGTTTTGTCCACGTGCCAGATTCAAGTGGAGGCCTGCCGGGACAGGCTGCTGGTGGTAGCCCCAAGGTTTTTTCAGTCGGTTGCCAAAGTCGGGAACCATGGCATCGACGGAATGCCCTCTGCCGGTGGTTGGGAGACATCGGGCTTTGGTCTAAGGCGGGAAGGGGCTTCAAGGTTTTTTCGATCTGCCTCGAAATGCTGGTCCATTGCTTTTTCTCTCTATCGTATGTAGCGATTGGGTCCGTCTTTGGGCTGAGGATCTTGCCCATGTGGGCGCCTCGTCGTTAGCATACAACCATGAGTGAAACCTCCCAGCGAACCGTCGCACTGCGAATCCTTGATGCAAATCGGAACCGAGTCCTCGAAGGCTTAAGAACCCTCGAGGATCTTGCTCGGTTTCACAGTTTCCCGGAACTTCAGGCAGCTTACAAAGGGTACCGGCATACTTTGTTGGAGGCCTCGAGCGGTTGGGATTCGAATGGCATGCTCGCCGCTAGGAATGCGGATGAAGATGTCGGGCGGACTCAAAAGACAGCCGCTGAACGAGATCGATCGAATGGTTTAGAGGCCATTGCAGCGACTGCTTCGGGGCGAGTGGAGCAAGGCTTGAGGGTACTCGAAGAAACGGCGAAGTTCGCGTTTCCAAGTTCTTCGGGAGCCATCGAGAGCATTCGTTATCGGGTTTACGACACCAACGCAAAACTTCGCTTGGCGCTTGCTCATGATGCATCGTTTTTCGGTCAAGCCAAGTTGTATGTCTTAGTCGACTGCCAACTCCCCCTCCGTCAATTTTTAGATCGTCTACGAGAAATGTCTGCCGCGGGTGTTGGCTTGATCCAAATCCGAGACAAGCAATCATCGTCGGAAACGCTGCTTGCATATTCTCGCAGTGCGTTGGACGCTTTAGATGACCGTCGGACCCGAGTAATCATGAATGATCGTGTGGATTTAGCACAGATCACTAACGTGTGGGGGGTGCATGTCGGACAAGAGGACATTCCACCGCGGGATGCAGTGGCACTTTTAGGTTCCCATAAGATAGTTGGTTGGTCCACCCATGATGTCGACCAAGTCCGCAAGGCTATCGAGCAACGCGTAGACTACATCGGTTGCGGACCGACCTTTCCATCCCATACAAAGTCCTTCCACGAATTCGCAGGGACTGGATTTCTTCGGGAGGCACAAGCAATGCTGATGGAAAATAACGCGGCGCTCCCAGCATATGCGATAGGCGGTATTCATTCAGGGAATCTGCAGGAAGTGCTTGAAACGGGGTTCACTCGCGTCGCGGTCAGTTCGGCGGTTTGGGGGGCTGAGAATCCAGGCAAAGCCGCCGAGCGCATCCGCCGTTTTTTAGACTAGTACCACGCCTGAAATAAATTGCTGGTGGGAATCGGTGCGAGTGGGTAGTCGATGTGGGCGTCGACTCTGAAAATCGTTACACTACGTAGGCGTTGTTGAGGACTTCGAGCGATGCGATGTCCTGCCGCATGAACTTTCCCCCGATTTAACTTCATCAGAAATCAGAGAGCCGTAGCCACTATGCCAGTAGGAAAAACCCTTGATAACATTGTTGAGAGTGTAGGCAACACCCCGATGATCCGTATCAATCGACTCCTGCCTCCGGACGCCGCGACGGTTTTTGCTAAGTGCGAATTTTTCAATCCTTTGAAGAGTGTTAAGGATCGGATCGGGTTGGCGATGGTAGAGGACGCTGAAAAGAGTGGCCGCCTCAAACCTGATACACATATCATCGAGCCCACCAGCGGTAACACAGGAATAGCTTTGGCATTTGTTTGCGCAGCCAAAGGATATCGCCTCACTCTGACGATGCCGGAGTCGATGTCGATCGAACGCCGAGCCTTGTTGAAAGCGTTGGGCGCGAATTTGGTTCTCACGCCTGCTGCCGAAGGGATGCGCGGAGCGATCGCGAAGGCCAACGAGTTGGTTGCCGCCGATAGTCATGGATGGATGCCTCAACAATTTGAGAATCCTGCTAACCCTGCGGTTCACGAGCGAACTACGGGCCCTGAGATTTGGGCGGATACCGCCGGTAACATCGATGCGATTGTCGCTGGAGTCGGCACGGGAGGAACTATCACAGGTGTCGCCCGTTACATCAAAAAGCTCAATCCTAATTTTAAAGCGATTGCCGTTGAGCCAAAGCAGTCGCCGGTGATCAGCGGAGGTCAACCCGGCAAGCACCGCATTCAAGGTATCGGCGCTGGTTTCGTGCCGAAGAATTTGGATACATCGCTGATCGACGAAGTGATTCAAGTCGATGATGAGTTGGCCTTTGAATGGGGACGCAAACTGCATCGTCAAGAAGGGATCATGGCCGGTATCAGCAGCGGCGCGAACATGTGGGCTGCCGCGCAACTCGCTAAGCGTCCTGAATGGAAAGGGAAACGGATCGTGACCATTATGTGCAGTCTCGGTGAACGTTACCTTTCGACGCCTTTGTTCGCCGAAACAAATTCGTAGCCGAAACTTGATCGCGGCATACAATGCAGTGTGCCAACGCGGCTGTAGCAAGAAAGAGATCGCATGACCCCTTCGCAACCCTCGCTCCAATCCAGGCGACTTTTCCTGCGGCGTACCTTGGCGACAGGATTGACTGCAACGGGATTGGCGTCTCAATCGGTCTTGGGTGGAAAGTTGCTCGCGAACCATGGCTTGCTGGTAAATGGTTCGGGTCGAAATCCGAAGTGGGAGTCTGCCACGCGGAGAGGATTGGACTACCTCGCTAGGACCCAATCCTCGCGAGGGCAATGGAACACGCCTCCGTATCCCGTAGCGGTTTCTGCGCTGGCGGGTTTGGCGCTACTTTGCAGTGGATCGACGGTCACTCAAGGCCCCTATGCCAAGCAACTCAGCAGAACCACGGATTACTTGCTCGGTCAGTCACGCAAGAACGGTTTGATCGGAGATCCGGACAATGATCAACGGTACACCTATGGGCATGGTTTTTCTATGCTGTTCTTATCACAGGTGCTCGGCGAGGAAGGACTGCAAGATCGCAGAGATGATCTCGTCGATGTCTTAAATCGGGCGGTTTCATTTTGCGGTCGGGCACAAACGCCAGCGGGTGGTTGGGGGTACATCAGCGCCAAGGATGGTCAAGACTACGATGAAGGATCGACAACGATCACCCAGGTCCAAGGGTTGAGGGGATGTCGCAATGCTGGGATTGCAGTGCCTGGTGAGATCATCGAGTCCGCAAAGCGGTATATCTACAAGTGCCAAAATCCCGATGGGGGAATCAGTTACTCAAGCCAGCAAATGGGAAGTTCTCGCCCTGCGATCACTGCAGCTAGCTTGGCCGCACTCTACAACGCAGGGGATTACGAAAGCAAAAAAGTTCCTGAGATGTTGAATTACAGTCGCAAAGAGCTGTACGACATTAAACGGGTCGATGATGCATTTGGGCATTGGCATTACACCTATCTGTATTACAGTCAGGTCGTCTATCGCCAAGGGGACGAGGAGTGGCTACCCTTCCGGGACCGTCTCTACTCGCAGATTGAAGGGATGCAGACAGCGGATGGTTCGTGGGATGGACAGATCCACGACATCTACATTTCCGCATGCAACCTAATCATGCTGCAGTTGGACTTAGGCTACTTGCCGATCTTCCAACGCTAGCGCGATGGCTCGAGTTGCTGCGTCAAGATCCTGCTCGGACGAAATAGGGATTCGCGTCATCCCCGGCATCGATCGAAACCATATTTCCTGGCGGCGTACAAATTGCCGAGTGTGGGCTTTGACTTGATCGACCATTTCCTTTTCCGGTAGTTTGCCGGCAAGATACTCCATGGGCTCTTTATAGCCGACCGCTTGCGATGCGGTCCTGCCAAGTCGTCCATATTTGCTCGTTAGTCGGCGAACTTCGTCGAGGAGTCCTCGCTCGAACATCCGATCGACCCGTTGCTCGACACGTTGGTGGAGTGAATGTCGGTCCCAAGCTAGAACGATAGCTCGGCTCGATTTTGGAATTGAGAATCGCTCGAACTGAGTCTGCCAGTGGCTCAATGGCGATCCGGTGATCTTTGCAACTTCCAAGGCTCGGATCATACGACGCGAGTCCCCTGGAAGGATTTTGTGCGCCGAAAGGGGATCCACTTGGTAGAGTCGTCGACGCAGAGCGTCTAGCCCGTACGCTTCGATATCTGCTTGAACTGCACCTCGAAACTCCCAATCGGCCGGAGGGCCTTGGAACATTCCGCAAAGGAGCGATTTCAAATACAAAGGGGTACCTCCGACCAGCAGCACCCGCCTACCCCTTGACTGGATCTCGTGGGCAAGGCGATGGGCGTCCATCACAAACTGCGAAACGCTGTAGTCGATGGTTGGGTCTACCAAATCGATCAGATGGTGCGGAACCCGTTGCTGTGCTTCGGCCGATGGTTTGGCGGTTCCGATATCCATTCCGCGGTAGACCGCCATCGAATCGACAGAAATGATTTCCGCACCGAGGTTGTCGGCCACCTCAAGAGCGACATCGCTTTTTCCCGATGCGGTCGGTCCGGTCAAAAAAAACGCATTTTCCAATGGTTTTTGGATCCAAGCTTCAATTTGCTCAGGGGACATACCGGTTCACCTCTAGCCGTACGGTTCGGAACGCGTTCGGCTTCAGTTTAGCAACAGGCCAAGTAGTTGGAATCGACAAAAGGGATCGGATTGCCTACGATTTTGAAGCAAAATGCGAGTGGTGACACTCTTGTACACTCACGTGGAACGAACTTTGGACAACCATGCGCGACGATATCCTAGACCGACTCATGGCACAGCTCCTCGAACGTGCCTCCTTGTTACCCGAAGGATCCTACACGACCAAACTACTTCGTGGTGGAATTCCCAAAATGGGGCAGAAGATTCGGGAAGAGGCTGCTGAGGTGATCGACGCTGCTGCCGAACCTGGTGAGGAGGGGCGTCAGCACACCATTCGAGAAGCTTGCGACGTCGTATTCCACTTAATGGTTTTGATGGCGAGTCGAGGGATCAGCATCGAGGACTTGCGAGCCGAATTGGAGCGGCGCGAGGGTGTATCAGGACTTCAGGAAAAGGCCAATCGAACTTCGGGGAAAACCAATGAGCCTCAGTGATAATTTGTTACGCGTCGGCGTGCCCAGCAAAGGTCGCTTGAGCGAGTTGGCGATGGAGTTGCTTCAGCAAGCCGGATTGTCGTTTCGGCGTCAAGAGCGAGCGTTATTTGCTAGGGTTAGCGGAATCCCCGCTGACATCACCTTCCTGCGGACGGACGACATACCAACGCTTTGTGCAGAAGGAGCGATCGATCTTGGCATTACCGGCAGCGACTTATTGGAAGAAGCGGAGGTCTCGGTCGATGTGCGAATGAAGTTGGGGGTTGGTCGATGTCGACTGGCGATCTGTGTTCCGACGACTTCGTCCTATCAAAAACCGGAAGATCTCGCTGGCAAGCGCGTGGCGACGAGTTTTCCAAATGCGACGCGAAACTTTTTGAACAAGCACAATGCGCCAGTCCACCTAGTCAATTTAAACGGTTCCGTGGAAGTCATGATTTCGTTGGGTGTCGCCGACGCGATCGTCGATTTAGTCGAAACAGGCAGTACGCTCGCCGCG
>VGZN01000317.1 GCA_016872635.1 Planctomycetota bacterium
TGATCAAGCACCCTCCGCCAAGTCCTGAGTTATGCCCGTCCACAACTCCGAGAACCAGTGCCGCAGCGATGGCTGCATCGATCGCGTTCCCTCCTTGCCTCATCGCCTCCATGGCCCCCCGTGTCGACAAAGGATGAACGGTCGCAGCGGCCATATTGGTCGTCAACCGATCGGGTAGGCAACTGAAACTCTTGTTGGGAGATCCTACCGTCAGTCCAGTACCGGAAATTCCAACGAGTCCCAAACCGACGCCGCTTAAGGTGTCAGCTAGGAATCGACGCCTTGGTAATGATCGTTTTCCCATCCTTATTCAAGCCTACTTCTCAACGGGGTATATTCGGGTTACTAGCCAATCCGACGCACCGCGTAGCAGCATCACCGACGCACCGCGTAGCAGCATCACCGACGCACCGCGTAGCAGCATCACCGACGCACCGCGTAGCAGCATCACCGACGCACTGCGTAGCAGCATCACCGACGCACCGCGGGGCAGCATCACCGACGCACCGCGGGGCAGTATCACCGACGCACCGCGGGGCAGCATCACCGACGCACCGCGGGGTAGCATCACCGTTAAACCAGGCTTCTGGCCTCACGATCGCGACGAACGAAACTGTCCGAATCGGCCGTACTATGATAGTCTACCGAAGGTTTCGCATGCACACTTCAAGGGGCCCAGCCGCCATGACACCTGGCCAACGCGTTTGTTTCTCGATTTTCAACGAAGCGTCGGCAATCAAACTCGGGAACGTCCATCCGTACGCCTCGTTTCCGAACATGAATTTTTCGGATTTTGAACGCGCAGCGCATGCAATTGGGGAGTGTGTCGATGCTACTTCAGCAGACTCGTTGGGTTCCTCGATCCTTGCATGCACAAGAGCGATGCTGGATACGGTCCAGGTCAATACAAGCCTCGGAACCATTCTGCTCGTCGTCCCGCTATCGCGAATAACGCCTATCTTGCAAAGCGACGTATTATCGATCGCCGAAGACCAGCATCAGAAGATCTGGATCCAGCAATCCTCAGAAGCTATCCTTCGGTTGCTGGCAAGCACCGGTCCACAAGACTGCGAGGCCATTTACGAAGCGATCAGTACTGCTCACCCAGGTGGACTGGGACGCTCTAAAGTCGCAGATGTCTCTGAGAAACCACCACCTTCGATTCTCGACGCCATGCAAATCGCATCCGCGTGGGACGACATAGCTCTCCAGTACACCAATGGCTTCTTGCAAGTCTTCGAGAGCGCGAGCCGTTTATTGGAGTTGCGAGACCAAGGCTCAACGTGGCCGGATGCTATCCGTCATCTGCAGCTCGAATTGCTTGTCAGCCGTAACGATAGTTTGATCGTACGAAAACTGGGCATGGCAACCGGAGACGATGTGAAAACAAGGGCGAAAAAGGTGCTCGCTAGTGGGCCTTTTGGCTCTCCTGCATTCGAGACCGCATGGCAAGAATTCGACGACCACCTTCGGCAACCGACGGAGCGTAAAAACCCAGGAACCACCGCTGATCTCATCGCAGGATCAATCTACGTAGCGAGCTGTAAATGGACCTAATCAAACCTCAGACGGACGAGCAAATCCGAAGACTTAGAGCCTCAGTAGTTTATCCTTCGGTCAATCGTATTACCCCTGGCGTTCCACAAGGAGCCTTGTTTGAAGATGAACCCATCGCAGGAAATGCGTCCGTACCAACCGCGACCTATTTTCTAACAGGCTCGGAGTGCCGCTATACATGTTCTATGTGCGATCTATGGAAGTACACAATAGGTGACACCACCGTTGCTGGCAGTCTACCTCGCCAGATTCAATGGCTGCATCAAGAGTACCACACCTTGGAGCGTGGGGTGGAATGGATCAAACTGTACAACGCATCCAATTTCTTTGACAACAGCAATGTCCCCCCTGAAGATTACGAGTCGATTGCTTCGCTTTGTCACGGTTTCCAGCGAGTCATTGTTGAAAATCATGCAGCGATGCTCGGCTCCTCGACCATTCAGCAACGAGTCCTCCGATTCCAGGAGCAGCTCCGTGGTGAACTCGAGATTGCCATAGGGCTAGAAACCATCGACCCCAAAGCGATTCGCCTCCTCAACAAGAAAATGTCACTCGCTCAATTTGATGATGCTTGCAAGTTCCTTCGAGGGAATGGTATCCACTCGCGTGCGTTTGTATTGCTGCAGCCACCTGGAAGCCCCTCCGCCACCGCGGTCGAATGGACCGTGAAGAGTTGCCACTGGGCCTTTTCGTGCGGAATTGAGCGATGCAGTATCATCCCCACAAGACCTGGAAATGGTTTTACCGATACAATGATGGCCAGTGGCCAATGGCAACCACCCAACGCCCAACAACTTGAGGAGGCCATGGATCAAGTTCTATTGCGGACACCACTTGAACATCGCATAGTAACGGTCGATTTATGGGACTGGGAGAGGATTGCAGGTACATGCGAGCAATGCTCTGGGCCCAGGCGGCTACGACTCGAGTCGATGAATGCGGAGCAGCGTGTCTTACCTCGCATCCGATGCGTTCCTTGCAATTCTTGAAACTGCGAAAACAGGCCAACGATTCATGATCGATTACTTCAGGTTGGGAATTGCAGTGCTCCCGCTCGGGCTTTACGTTTTGGTGCACGCAAGCCTGCTGGTTCGCAAGCGACCGACGCTATTGAATGCCGGACAAGAAACCTTGTTGCTCGGTTTTGCATTGGCGGGATTTGTGACGATTGGTCCGATGGAATTATTCTTTCCGAACGCCGCTTATGCGGTCTTGGGAGAATGGACATGGCTTTGCTTAGGAGCCCTCTACTTTTTTATCGTGCTATTCATCGCACTCAATCGCCGCCCCTCATGGACCGTGATAGGCCTTGGGCCTAAGGATCTAAAGGCCGTTGTTGAGAGAACCTTGACCGAGCAGAAAATCGAGCACCAGTGGTTGGATAATACCTTGAATATCCCAACGATGGGTGTGCTTGGAATCATCGAGAGCGGGAACCGATCCGAAAACGCGAGTTCATTGAGCCCAGGTGGATTGAATCAAGATCCGATCGGTTGGTATCGACTGGAACAACTCGTCTGCCGTCCTGAGGGACTCCGGGCTGAGTTCCATCACCTCGCTGATAAACCCGGTTGGGGGCGTGCAGCGGTTTGGTACTGTTTGGGTGGCGCACTGCTCGTGGTTTCAATCATGCTCATCATGGCAGGATTAGGGGATATGCGGGAATGGCTGAGCTAACCTGGCCCGCGAAATCCGGTCGGGCTACCAGACCAAAAAACGCCACGGGCTAGTTGATAAAGTCTAGGGGCCAGCCAGAAAAGCCCAGAGGCCAGCCAGTAAAGTCCAGGGGCCAGTCAGTAAAGCCAAAGGCCCAGCCAAAGCGGACCGGAACAGCTAAGCAGAATGAGTTGCGCGGTTTAATCGTGCGAATCGAGCAAGACGGTCGGTTAAAAACGGGGCCATTGCCTTAGTTTTGTACGTGACGAATCAGGGGTGCTGCCTACAATGGTTGGAACGCGGTTTCGGCCCCAATCACGTTTCATCGTAACTCCCCATGTCCAGAGAACTTCCGGTTTTGCCCTCCTCCGAACTAAACGCTGGGGGCGAGTGCTCCTCGGTCGGAGCGAACGCGTCCGGAAACATCGTTTCCCGATATTTGGACAACCTGGGTGAGCGGCAACCGCACGGGCCATTGGCAAAAGCTCCACTGCCGATGTCGATGGAGGAAGCGCGAGCACGCGGCTGGGATGAAATCGATGTGGTGTTTGTAACCGGCGATGCCTACATCGATCACCCGAGTTTCGCGATGTCGATTCTCGGTCGGGTTTTGGAAGCAGCTGGTTATCGGGTAGGCATTGTCAGCCAACCCGATTGGCAATCGTGCGCTGCGTGGCAGACTTTCGGACGGCCGCGACTTTTTTTTGCGATCAGTGCTGGCAACATGGACAGCATGATCAACCACTACACGGCGAATAAAAAAGTACGCAACGATGATGCTTACTCGCCCGGCGGAAAGATCGGGCTGCGACCGGATCGTGCAACGCTCGCGTATTGCCAGCGTGCACGCCAAGCCTACAAAGGGGTCCCGGTCATCGCTGGCGGCGTTGAGGCATCCCTTAGGAGACTGGCCCATTTCGATTACTGGAGCGACAAAGTACGTCGGAGTATATTGCTCGATAGCAAAGCGGATTTAGTCGCATTCGGGATGGGAGAGAACTCGATCGTCGAAATGGCGAGACGCCTTGAAGCGGGTGAGTCTGTCAAAGATCTTCGCGACATGCGAGGTGTAGCGTACGCGTTAGGAGCATCAGAGACGCCTCCTGAAGATACTCTTGTCTTGCCTTCATTTGATGAAGTCTCCACCGACAAGGTTGCCTTTTCGCTTGCAACCCGCATGATCCACAACGAGACCAATCCGCTCAATGCTAGGCGTTTGGTGCAAATGCACGGGAACCAAGCGATCGTTTGCAACGTACCATCGCTCCCCATTAGTCAAGAAGCCATGGACCGTATCTATGGGCTTCCCTACACCCGACGTCCACACCCAAGCTACAAAGAGGCTATCCCCGCCTACAACATGATCAAAAATTCGGTAACGATCATGCGAGGTTGCTTTGGCGGGTGCACGTTCTGCTCCATCACGGCCCACCAAGGCCGTATCATCCAATCGCGATCCAAGGAGTCCGTGCTCAGCGAGATCCGTCAAATGTCGACGGAAAAGGATTTTAAAGGAATCGTCAGCGATATCGGCGGCCCTACAGCGAACATGTACCACATGCGTTGCACCAAACCCGATGTAGAAGCGATGTGCCGACGGCAGTCTTGTGTTCACCCAAAAGTCTGCAAACTCCTCGGAGTAGATCACACTCCCGTCATTCAGTTGATGCGAGAAGCACGCGAATTGCCAGGCATCAAAAAAGTACTCGTTGCCAGCGGTATTCGAATGGATTTGGCGAGGAAGTCGCCGGAGTATATCCAAGAGCTAACGCAGCATCACGTCGGGGGGCATCTCAAGGTCGCACCGGAGCACGTGGATCCCGATGTCCTTTACAAGATGCGCAAACCTGCAAACGACGATTTCGAGTTTTTTACCGAGCAATTCCGAGAAGCTTCGACGGCAGCAGGCAAGAAGCAATACATCATTCCGTACTTCATTGCATCGCACCCAGGCAGCTCGATCGAGTCGATGATTCAATTGGCAGTGTTTCTAAAACGCAACGGCTACAAACCAGATCAAGTCCAAGACTTCATACCTGCGCCTCTCGATGTCGCAACCAGCATGTACTACACCGGCCTAGATCCATTCACTTTGAAAGAAGTGTACATCGCACGAGCCCTTCGGGATCGCAAATCGCAGCGAGCCATGATGCAGTTTTTTAAGCCTGAGAATTACTTCGAAGTGCGCGATGCTCTGCGCGAGGCGGGTCGAAGCGATTTGATTGGTGACGGTTGCGATTGCTTGATACCATCCCGCCCACCCAAAGAAGCTGTGGAACGTCGTCGCGAAGATGCCAACAAACGATTTCGTGGAGAGTACGTGCACACGATTCCCAATAACTCTCCTGCAGGATCCACAAGACCCGACACGCCAAAAGTGACTGAGGGCGGAACTAGGAGTACTCCCAATGGCGCAACTTCCTCGCCAAACTCAAAGAAGAAAAAAGGAAGCCAAAAGAAGCAACGTGAAAGCGGCGGATCAGGCGGTAAACCAGGAACTGGCTATCGTCCTGGACGTCGAGTTTAACGCAACAGCAGCCGATGCAAACGAACATTCGTAGAATGTCTAAGAATGATCGAGCGACAGCCATACCCATAATCTTTGGTCTCATTCGCAAGACAGTCTTTTGTCGGAAAAACGTTCGATACAACTGATCATTCGAACAATTCCATTTGCTTGTATCCGCCAGTCCCTTTTCGGTCGACGCCCCCCGTCCTGCTTCCCGTTCCATGCTGAGTGAGCCAACGGAGTACTTGCCCTGCTAGCGCAACCCCACTGCTCATTGCTCCTTCGATTCCGCCAGCAATCCCGTCGTTCACCAACCAATCTCCGCAGGCTCCCATCCGATTCGATGGATCCCATAAACAGCGTGATGCCACCGTTGATGCCAATCGCATCGATGGTGTTGGTTGCCCCGTGATCAACCTGTCCCTTAACCAATGCGGATAGGCGTATCTCCACCGATGAGCCACGGCCTGAACCACTGGTGGCATCGCGATCGATTGACTCCGCTGCACGTGTTCCAGCAATCGCTGGC
>VGZN01000318.1 GCA_016872635.1 Planctomycetota bacterium
GGAGAGCGGGTGGGATTGGGGCGTATCTACGTCGAGTTGGATCCGAAGCAACGATTCTCGTATGACCATTGGGTGCGTGGGTTGCTCGATGGTCGCAGTTATGTCGGAGACGGACTCAGCCACATCGCGGGTTTTACAGTCGACGAAGCGGCCCTCGGTCGAACAACTCCAGACGGCAAGATCAGCGAACTTACTCTGGCGAAACCGGGACGCGTTAAAATCAATACACGTGTCAGTGCTATGCTGCCCGAAAAGCAAGATGATCTAGGTGCAGCGATTAAGCAGCGTAGGCTTGACGAAAAACCATATTGGCATTTGGAGCGAAGTCGTATCGCGGGAGGTCGCGAAGTTCCCGTCGAATTGATATTGAATGGTGAGCCGGTCGCGACGAAGCGGATTGCAGCGGATGGATCGTGGAACGACCTCACGTGGGATATCGAACTCGACCGTTCCAGTTGGGTGGCTATTCGGATTTTCCCATCGCTACATTCCAATCCAATTTTCGTAACTGTGTACGGAAAGGCTGTTCGATCGAACCGCAAAAGCGCGGAGTGGTGTCGCAAGGCGGTCGATGTTTGTTGGGACAAAAAACGACCGCAAATCAGGGCGTCGGAACTCGAACAAGCGCAACGAGCATATGAAAAGGCTCGGGAGTACTACGATCGCGTTCTCACCGAAATACTCGAATGAGAGTTCAGATTGAGTTAATCGAACGGTTGGATCGTCTACGTAATCCACGCACGATCGCTTCTACGGCGAACATCGCGAGAATGCTCGCTACCAGTCCTTGAATCTCCGCTGGGATGATCGTGTAGCAATGCCACCAATACCTCCAAGTGAACCAGGAGATTGGGGGTGTAGGAAGGTTACTGTGTGTGGTCAGCAATTCATCCGAGAAGTGTGTCCACCCATCCCATCTGAGTTTCGTCACCCAAATGGTCGGGCCAAGGATCATCGGGACGATACCAGACCATGGGGAGGATGGGGTGCTAAAAAGGCAGAGGCACATCGGGACGAATAGCGACACCAAGACACTCGCAAGTGATAATTCGAGCAAGCCCATCACCGACTGTCCCGAAAAGGCTGCAATCAAACTGCCAGCCGTCACCGCGAAAGCGCACCATTGCTCTCGCCTAGGTGCCAACCAACTCATCGTCATACCATTTGTCTTGCCTGGGGCTGTGGGTGGGTTGCTCGGCAAAACGTTGTTGGACAGTATCGTCGTTTGCGAGATTGTTGAACTCCCTGCCGCTGCCAGATTGAGAGAAACCAATCCGACAACGAGCAAGATTCCAAATGGCGCGCTTAAAAATTGTGACGCCAGGATCGGGAGGACTTGGTCGCTTCGAACTCGATCATCCGAGTCCCATTTCTCGAGATGCAGTCGGGCGGCAAGTCCTAGATAGATCGGAATTAAACCCATTACGAGATAGATTCCGCCGGAGATGATGCAGGACCATTTCGCGATAGATGCCGAGCGAGCGGATTGGATGCGTTGCTGGAGGTCTTGTGCTGGGATGTTACCGAGCAAGCCCGTGAGAAAAATACCGAAAGCGCCCAGAAGCGAAGCGATCGACGATTGGGGGAGGAGTTGCAATCTCTCCTGCGGTGTTCTTTCCAACACGTTGGTGATGCCATCGATGGTATTTCCATGGCCGAGTTGGTTTGCGGTCGCAAAAAAGAGAATAATGAGCCCGAGCAGTGAAATGGATACCATGATGGCATCGGTCCAAGTAACAGACCACATGCCGCCATTCCACAGAATCATTACCGTGACGCCTGCGGATCCCAGGATTCCTATCCATGCTGGAACCTCGAGATACACTTCAAGGAGTGCCCCGATCGACAGGTATTGGGCACCTATCCAGAAGAAAAAGGTTGGTACTTGTATCGCACTGCTGATCCAAAGCCCTGCTGGTCCTAGTTTCTCTTCAAAAAGGTCTGCGATCGTTGCATGGCCCAGATTCCAAAGCCGTTTTGCAAAAAACGCCCCACAAAAAATCAGTGTTATGCCGCATGCAAATGGTTCGAGGATTGTTCCCGACATTCCAAATGAGTAAGTGCTTTGTGTCGTTCCCAAGATCGCCGAGGAACCAAACCAAGTTGCGAGCAAACTTAGGATTGCCGGAGGTAGTGGCACATTGCGACCAGCCAACAAGTACTCTTCGGACGAGTGGACATTGCGTCCAGCAAATGCTCCGACCGCGATTAGAAATGAGACATAGAGAGTCAGCACTACCGCTAGGGCTAAAGATCCTAGTGGTGAGAAGGAGACGAATGATTCCATAGCGAAGGATCGGATCAGTTGGGACCGGGGCCGTCGTGCTTCGCGAAAATCATCCGTCCCGCTTGAGTTTGCAGAGTGCTGGTTACTACAACTTGAACTGTTTGGTTGATTTTGTCCCGTCCACCTTCGACGACGACCATCGTACCATCATCGAGGTAACCGATCCCTTGTTCGTGGCCTTCGCCAGGTTTTACGATACGAATCTGGAAATACTCACCTGGCAAATGTTGAGGGCGAAGCGCCGAGGCGACTTGATTCAGGTCGATCACTTCCACGTTGTGAAGCTTTGCGACCTTATTCAAATTAAAGTCACCGGTGACCAGTTTTCCATCCATGTGCTTTGCGAGCAGAACCAGTTTCATATCAACCGGTTGGCCAGCGAATTCAGGTAGTTCCATGTCGTACATGGTAAAGTCGATCCGTTCGCTGGAACGAAGTCGGTTTAGGATATCGAGTCCTCGACGGCCCCGCACACGTTTGAGCTTGTCCGAACTGTCGGCGATCGCTTGGAGTTCGAGTAGAACAAAGCGAGGCATCACCAGTCGGCTATCGAGGATATTGGTTTCGGCTAGTTCTGCGAGTCGGCCGTCGATAACGCTGCTGGTGTCCAGGATGAGTGGCTTGATACCTTTGAAGTCGCGAGCAAACTCGACGTAGGGAATGACAAAGCGGAAGTCGTCTTTGGTTTGCAGGAGCATGCTAACGCACGCATAGCACATCACGGTCAATACCCCGAGTGAGATGTAAGAGCCGTAGTTGTTCCCAGAAAGGAACGGCGCCATCGCTAGTGTCAACAAGTTCGTGAATAACGCACCGATAAGCAGGCCGAAGTAAACAGCCGAGATCACGTCGATCCGTTTGCGAGGGATGAACATGTCCAGCGCAATGATCGCAAAGGCGACCAGGAGAACACCGCTGAAAATCAAGTAGGGCAGGACGAAGGCTTTGGAGTTCGAGCTTTCCAGTCGCAGAGCCGAAGATTGGGCGAGGGAGCCCCCGATGCTGGCAACGGTAAGGATAAACAGGATCCGCAGGATCGTGATGGTGATCGAGTCGACGAGCGGGGAGCTGGAATCCCGAGGGCCATTGGGTTGGATGCGCGAGTTTTCCACGGACATTATAGTGTTTGAGTGCGTGCGGGGGGATCAAGGCCAATACACCGTCGGGGCGCTAGCGCCGTTGAAACGAACTGTTCCGGGCGAAAAACGGAGCGATGACCTACCACGATATCATACATCATTTCCGCTAGCTCTTGTTCGCGGGGACGCAAAGTCGTCCTAGCGAGGGAGCGGGCAGATCACTTCCCGAAAATCGAGTCGCTGACGAACGGTTGGTAGGTGCCTCGAAGAAAAAGTGTGGACAATCTTTGAGGCCGAGTTTTCTAGCGAGAAGAAGTGGTGCAGGAGTTCGTCAGGGTGCCGATCGATTCGATTTCGACTTCGACTGTATCGCCGGCTTTCAGGAACAGGGGTGGTGTTCGAGCAGCTCCTACTCCTGCGGGAGTTCCCGTGAAGATGACGTCACCGGGGCAGAGCGTGATGACTTGACTGACATATTGAATCAATGCGATTGGCGAAAAAATCAGGTCGCGCGTGTTACCGTCTTGGACCGTAGCACCGTTGAGTCGGCACTGGATTCTCAGGCTGCCTGGGTTAGGAATCGACTCTTTCAGTGCAATTGCAGGCCCGATCGGGGCGAAAGTATCGAATGACTTTCCGAGAAACCATTGCTTGCCCGGTTTTCCTTTTTGCCAGTCGCGAGCGGAAACATCGTTGCCTGCCGAGTATCCGAAGATTGCTGCAGCTGCTTGGACGGGTGACGCGTTCTTGGTCGTTTGTCCGATCACGACCACCAATTCCGCCTCGTAATCGACTTCGTTGCTGATCGAAGGGACTTCGATCGCGTCCTCAGGGCCGATCATCGCCGTGGGCATTTTGCAAAAGACGATGGGCTCTTCGGGGATTGGAGTATTGGTTTCTATGGCGTGATCGCGATAGTTTAGGCCGATGCAGATGATTTTTCCTGGGCGATCGATGGGGCAAATCAATCGGAGTGGATCCGTGCTCACCCCTAGCTTTTTGATCAAACCCGAGATTCGTTGTTCGTACTGATTCCACTTCGGAATCAGATCCACAATCGAGGTTGGAAGAGATCGGTCGGCACCGAGAAGGTCTTGGACGCCATGTGCGGTTTGGACACCCCAGCCGATACTTTGATCGGGGCGAATGAATCGAACGAGTTTCATAAGACGCGAAGTTGCCTTGATCGGCAGATTCTTGACGGGTGCCAGTACAAACACCTCCCCGAAGGTATCGGGGAAGTGATACAAAAACTATAACACAACAAAAATCAGGCGTCGATTCGAATGGTATAACACTCAATCGAAGCTAAATGCCGATGGAAGCATTGGGTGAAGACCAAAGCGGGTGAGTTCTCTAAACTTGCTCCAACTATTTAGGAGCAAGCGTTGCGATGATCTTCTTGCCTTGCTGAAGCGGTGGTTGCTCGAGTTTGGAATATTCGGCCAAATCGTTGATAACGTGTTCCATGACGCGACGACCTTCGTCGACGTGAGCCATTTCGCGGCCTCGGAACATTACCGTCACCATAACCTTGTCCTTGTGCTTCAGGAACCCGATTGCCTGGCGAACTTTAGTTTCGACGTCATGGTCGCCTGTTTTCGGGCGCAGACGTATTTCTTTCGTCTTGGTCTGGTGAGTTTTTTGCCCGGACTTTTTGTTCTTTTCGTACTTGTACTTGCCGAAGTCCATGATTCGGCAAACTGGCGGACGCTCGTTGGGAGCTACTTCCACCAAATCCAATCCAGCTTCTCTCGCCCGATTGAGAGCGTCTTCAACAGTGATGACTCCATACTGAGTTCCATCGGGGCCAATTACGCGTAGTGGAGAGATGCGGATTTGATTATTGACCCGAGTCTGAATGCGTTCGATCGTTATACTCCTTGTGAGTGGTAGTGGATGCCCTCCATCTGTCCCGTCAAAGCCCAACTTCCCACGGAAGCTTTGTGACGCTTTGAGAGACAAGATGATAGATGAGCGGAAATGAGCTTCCGGGTGTCGCGAGGTTCAAGCCTAGAACTCGCAAACCCTTCGCCCAACGCAGCTTGACTTTTGGAAAGTATCAGCAAAAACCCTACCATCGGTCAACCTAGCTTGCCCTATTTTTTGCCCCTTGGGCTTAGGATTTCGCCGGAGAGTGACCATTAAGGCATTTTCAGGAGCGTTTGCAACGGCCGTAGGGGTTTTTGTCGGGACTGCCACCGTTTGCTCGGGACGTGGCACCGTTTGCTCGGGACAGGGAGGGAGCTTCATTAAGGTTGATGAATCGTATTGGTCTAGCCCAGACCTGCGATGTCTTTTTTGGGGACTTGCAAGCTATTCGCGGGTGGGTACATTACTCGCAGCATTGCCCTTGTAGCTCAGTTGGTAGAGCAGGTGACTCTTAATCACCGGGTCCAAGGTTCGAGTCCTTGCGGGGGCACTTCAAAAATGCATACGCTGGGAAACCGGCGTTTTTTTATGCGATCATCTCAAGGGGCAGGAAAGTTTCTCTTTGGGGGGCCTGCCTGGTATTGGCCTAAATGGAACCGGTATTGCCCGAGACGGGATGGAATTCCGAGAGGAGTGCCCATGAAATATCGAGCGTTAGGAAAAACCCCATGGAAGGTCTCCGAAATCAGTTTTGGGGCTTGGGCGATCGGTGCTGCGTGGGGGCCAGTCGACGATTCGGAGTCGATGGCTGCCCTGCACCGTGCGATCGATCTTGGTGTGAACTTCATCGATACCGCCGATGTTTATGGCGATGGACACAGCGAACGATTGATCGCAAAGCTTCTTTCGGAACGCCCGGGCGAGCAAATCGTGGTGGCGACCAAGGCGGGTCGGCGTTTGCCTCGGCAAACGCCTGACGGATACACCCGTGAGAACCTCGCTTCGTGGATCG
>VGZN01000319.1 GCA_016872635.1 Planctomycetota bacterium
CCTTGAAGCACTTGGGGTTCGCAAGCCAGCCGAACTTCCAAAAAACCTCCCGCAACCTCAGGGGCCTGGCAAGGCGTACACCACCGAAGAGATTGCAGCCTTGGCCACGGATAAACTCAAAGGACGAAGCTTCGACAATGGCAAAAAGATGTATGCCGCAGCGAGATGTGTTGTTTGCCATCGATTCGGTGGGGACGGTGGAGCGACTGGTCCCGATTTGACACAAGTCGCGGGTCGCTTTTCCCCAGCGGATCTGATCGATTCTATCGTTCGGCCAAGCCAAGTGATCTCGGATCAGTACAAGACGATGGTGATCAAAACATCAGATGACACGGTCCACACCGGACGTATCGTTAACGATGTAGCTGGCAAAGTCACCCTCGTCGTCGATCCCGAGGATGCGACCAAAACGGTGACAATCGATCGATCCGATATCGAGGAAGAGAAAGTTTCCAAGGTTTCGCTGATGCCCGCTGAGCTTTTGGACAAGCTCAACCAAGATGAGGTATTGGATCTTCTGGCGTTCGTATTGTCGCGAGGAAATCCAAATGTCCCAATGTTCAAGTAGTGTTTGAAGCTTAAGCCAGAACCGTCGTCGATTTCCGCACTAGCTCATACAATCGCAACGTATGAGCTAGTGCCGTTCTGGTGCGCACAACGCAGTATTTTTTCGCCCATTGCAAGGCGGTTGGAAGGAACACCGGATGAGCAAACCGAATTTGGGATCAAAAGCACCGAATATGGGAGGTGAGGTTTCCGGAGCTTTAGCGACTTCATCGATTGGCGAACGCCAAGCGGTGCACGGGGCTTTCAAGGTGCAGTTGCAGAAAGAGCAACTCGTCTTCTCCTCTGCACACTTCATCACGTTTGCCGGCGATATTTGCGAATGTTTGCATGGGCATAATTATGGACTACGAGCGGAAGTCGAGGGGCGACTCGATGAGAATCGGTATGTGATCGATTTCATCGCCTTTCGAGAATCACTCGCCGAGTTGGTCAGGCAGTTGGATCACCATATGCTGATTGCCATGCACCACCCGCTGATCCTGGTGGATGCCCAAGAAAAAGAAGTCACCGTTCGGTTTCGCGACAAGCGTTGGGTGTTTCCACGTGAGGACTGCAAGCTTCTTCCAATCACAAACACTACCGCTGAGGAGATTGCATGGTGGATCGCGACTGAGGTCCGCAAAAAACTTTATCCAAAGATTGGGGATCGTTTAACCTACATCGAGGTAGGGGTTGATGAGAACAACGGTCAGTGGGGGT
Organism: Planctomycetota bacterium; assembly: GCA_016872635.1. GTDB lineage: Bacteria > Planctomycetota > Planctomycetia > Pirellulales > Pirellulaceae > JBKCUI01. The sequence goes on from VGZN01000319.1 coordinate 1,267, forward strand.
ATTGCCGACTCCCATGGAACCCAGCGAGTCCAACCACTCCCAATCCCTAGGGGATTCCTCCTAGCCAGTTCTATTTCCTGAATTCCTACGGAATCGTGGGGTTGGGAATCTCCGTGTAGCGGATTCACGGTGTGTGAGGGTTCTGCGGAAAGTTAGCATTCTTCGTCCGCTAATCCCTCCCATACATTTCTTCAAGCGAATGGTCTCGGGCGTCGACCACCAAGTGTTGGCATAGGATTTCCGGGAGAGATCTCGATCTCCCTTCAATATCCTTCTCAATGGGATGCGGCAGACCATCGAGTGATAACTTGCCCTAGTCAGTGTTGGTAGCGGCCGGCTCTCGGTTGGCTTCTCATCGATGAACGTCGGGCATTTTAAGGGCTATGTGGAGGTACATCCAAGAGTTCGTTCCTGAACTCTCGGATGAGCTTCGTTTTTAGGTGTTTTTTAGATGTACCAGGTAACGGCATGACGGTGTCACTCATTTCGGAAGGTGTCAAGAAATCGGCGGTATTGCTGATGGCATTGGAAGAGGACGATGCTGCGGTTCTGCTGTCCAAGTTACCTCCCAGGCAAGTGGAGTTGGTGTCGTTAGCGATTGCCCAGATGGAAGAAGTCGCCGGTGAGGATCAGGAAAAAGTGATCACCGAGTTTTTCGGTGAGCAACCCAGTTCGCTATCCCATGCCGCAGGTGGTCTCGAGCGAGCCAAGAACCTGGTCAAAAAAGCGCTCGGCAAAGACGCCACGGAGATGTTGTCTGTATTGCAGCAGACGATCGAATCATTACCTTTTGCGTTTCTCCAAAAAGCCGACCCACAGAACATCCTTTCCTTTATCCTCGACGAGCATCCACAGACAATCGCGGTGGTGATTTGCCACGTGCCACCAGCGACCGGCGCTGCGATTTTGAATGGATTGCCGCAACCGAAGCAGTTGGCGGTAATCCGGCGGATTGCCGAGATGGGGCAGACGAATCCTGAGGCGATCGAAGAGATTGAGCATGCCTTGGAGAGACGGCTTTCGATGGTGGCAAGCCAGTCGTTCCGAAAAGCGGGAGGTGTTCCTGCCGTTGCGGAAATATTAAACGTTACCGACCGCGCTACCGAACGTGTGGTGCTCGAATCGCTCGGGAAAGAAAGTCCTGAATTGGTGGAAGAGATTCGCCGTCTCATGTTTGTCTTCGAGGACATCTCGAAATTGGCAGACAAAGACATTCAGTTGCTGCTCAAAAACGTTGAGACCGCGCAGTGGGCGATGGCGCTCAAGGGAGCTACGGCTAACCTTCAAGAGAAAATCATGCGGAACATGTCGCAACGGGCGGCAGAGATGTTGAAGGAAGAAATGGAATTCCTCGGCAAAGTCAAAGTGAGCGAAGTCGAGGCTGTGCAGCAGAAGATTGTCGATGTCGTTCGCTCCTTGGAGGAATCTGGCCAGTTGGCGAGACCGACGTCCGATGCCGAGGAAGAGTTTATCTCCTAGTGGAATGAAGGAAAGCCATCGGGCGATCCACGTTTGGTGCGCTTGTGGTTTCTTCCTGCTGCGGCTCATCACTTCTAGTTCAACGTCTTTGTCGTTTTCTTCCTTATTCTTAATACTTATCGCTACGCAAACCCAAAAGGGGTTCAGCGAGTCGCGCGACACGTCGGATGCCCCCCTTTTTTCTTAAGAACCAAAGCTTGAGTTTTGCGACGGTTGGGTCTCGGAGTCGATGGATTCGAGGAAGGATTGCGATAAGCCTCGCATGAGATTCGTGGGAAACGCTAGAATAGGAACGGAGTTGAGATTCGAGGTCCCGAAGCGAACGGGGAGAAGGAATGGTTGCTGTTGAACAGTATTTGAAGCCCGAACTGGCTTCCCAGATTAAGCGACTGGACCTCCGTGCGCAGTTGATCGTCAAAGGGTTTTTGCAAGGGATCCATGCAAGTCCCTTTCACGGATTTTCGGTCGAGTTTAGCGAACACAGACGTTACTCTCATGGCGATGATCCGAAGGACATCGATTGGTTGGCGTATGCGAAAACGGATCGTTACTACGTCAAGAAGTTTGAAGCCGAAACGAATATCACTGGTTACATCGTCATGGATACCAGCAAATCCATGGCGTACACGTACCGACAGCAATTGACTAAGTTCGATTATTGCGTTTGCTTGGCTGCGGCGCTGACGTACTTGATGCTGATGCAACAAGACCCGATCGGGTTGGTGACGTTTGATGACAAAATACGTGCAAGTTTATTTCCGAGGTCGCGGCGTAGTCAGTTCGCTGCGATTTTGAGTCAGTTGAGCAAGCTGAAAACAATCGGAAAGACGGAGCTCAAGCATCCTTTGCAGCAATTGCTGGCGATGCTGCGGCATCGGTCCCTGATTATGCTCATGAGCGATCTGCTCTCCGATGTTGAATCGACGTTGTCTGCGATTCGGATGCTCAAGCACGCTGGGCATGATGTGATCGTATTCCATGTTCTGGACGAAGCGGAGGTACATTTCCCATTTACAGGCTTGGTCCAGCTTAATGATCCTGAATCGGGGCAAATGGTGGGCGTCAACGCCGATGATATTGGAGGCGATTATCGGGAGAATATCAGGAGATTTCGCGAGGAGTTGCAGAAAGGTTGCAGTCAAACTCGGATTGATTATGTGCCGCTAGACACGAGCATGCCGTATGACAAAGCATTGACGGAATACTTGTTGAGTCGTAGGAATCGTTTCTAAACCGAGTACGGAACGCGTCGCATGACCTTTCTTCATATCTCACTACTTTTAGGGGCGATTGCGGCTGCAGCACCGATCGCGATGCATTTGCTGGGAAAACGGCAGCCCAAGCAGATTCCGTTTCCTGCGGTGCGATTCGTTCGAGAGACCGCCATCGTTGCGCAGCGAGGATGGAGTGTAAAACGGTGGCTGCTGTTGGCTTTGCGTGTACTACTTCTCGTAGTGCTTGCGTTGGCGTTGGCATCACCTCGCGTGGTGATTGGTTTGTTCGGCGATGTAGCCCTTGGAGGGCTGTTGGGGGTCTTGGCCATCATCGCTTCGGCAGCGACGTTGATCGCTTGGGGAGGGAAACGACCATGGCCGTTGATCGCGATTGCAGGTGCGATCGCGGCCCTGCTGTGGGGAGCTTCCGCGATGTTCTTTTCGTCGACGGTGAATAATGGCGAACCTTTAGCCATGGTGAGCACAGGCGGGCCGGTGTGCGCTGCGATCATTGTTGATACGTCCCCGTCGATGGGGTACCGATACCACAATACAACGCGGTTGGAAGATGCGAAAGAGATGGCGAGATGGTTGATGGATCGGTTCCCTGTCCCTAGCCAAATTGCCATCGTGGGAGGCGATGGAGGCGTTCGACTTAATCCCGATCGATTATCGGCCGAGCGGCAATTAGAGCGTGTGGTGGTTGAGGGCAAGGCGGCTAATCTTGCGGACCGTATCCATTCAGCAATCGATGTGCTCCGTAAAAGCGAACTGGAGCGACGAGAAATCTATGTGCTGACCGATATGCGCGAAAAAGGTTGGGAAGACGCTGGCTCCTCGGATATAGCATCAAAGCTATCTGCAAAAGATCCAACCGGCAGTCCACAGCCCAAGGTCCTGTTGCAATTGATCGATCTGAGTGTTCCCGAGGAGGAGCTTAAGAATTGGTCGATTTCTAATGTGCGACTGAGCCAGGAATCGGCGATGCCAGGTGGGCAGGTGAACGTGACTGCTGACATAGTGGCGAGTCGCGAGGCATCGGAAGAGCAACTGATGTGCGAACTGGCCGTCGAAACGGTCGATCGTAAACTCCCGATGGTCCGGGACGGCAAGATGGTTGTGCCAGAGAGCAAATTGGTTGAAAGGCAGTTGGTTCAAGTTCCCAAAGGTGAATCGGTTACGATTCAGATGGTGCTCCGAAACCTTGTCGAAGGGACGAATCATGCTGTTCTGAGGTTGTCTCGGCCGGATCCGCTCGAGTTGGATAACGTGAGCTATTTGACCATTGAAGCACAGCAGCAAGGTCAAGCAGCAGTGATCGCCGATGACAGTCGTGACGGTCAATTGGTGGCCTTGATGTTGGACCCAGGACGCGGTGCAGGAGCGGAGTCTGGGAATGGCAAGGCTAGCGGGACCGGCAATGAAGGAGGCAATGCGAAGGCTCCTGCGGCCTCAGTAAATGCGGTGGTCGAACCGACCAGCCGCATTGCGAACATGGACTTGGGCAAGTACGGACACATGGTACTGTTCAACCCAAGAAGCTTGAGCGCCGACGATGCAGACCGATTGTTGGCGTGGGTGGATGGTGGGGGCGGCTTGCTGCTGGTCCTCGGACCAGCGGCTCAAACGGCAGATGCGATTGAGTCGAACGGACTGGCTAGTTTGGTACCTGGAAAGATCAAACGGATGAGCAGGCGTGATTGGGATGATCGCTCGATGGTTCTGAGCCCAGTGATTGACAATCATCCGATATGGTCGGTGTTCGAACGGCCTATACGCGAGATTCCTTGGGTGAACTATCCGGTGTTTCGGCACTGGGATCTTGAGAATTTGGTCCCTGGCGCATCAGAGATTATGGAGTTTACGGGGAGCGGATTACCAGCGATTGTGGAATGGGTTCGCGGTCAAGGGCGTGTGCTTGTGATGACGTTTCCGTATCCGGAACCCAATGCCACGGCGACAACGCAACCTTGGAGCGAATTGTTCACGACGAGTTCGGATGCGTGGCCCGGTTTCGCATTGTTTTTAGGGGCCTCCAGGTACTTGGCTACGCACAACAAGCATCCTGTAAACTACACGATCGATTCGACAGCGATCCTCGATAACAATACCAGCCAATATCCGAAGGTATACGAGTTGTTTCATCCCGGTGGAGATGTCGTCCGTGTAGAATCGGCGGATGAGTTGGTATCCTATTCGTTTACTCGGCAACCGGGGCAATATCGATTGCGGGGGGTACGCCCACGAGGCCCAGTAGTTCGCGG
>VGZN01000320.1 GCA_016872635.1 Planctomycetota bacterium
GTTCAGTGCCATCGAATTGGCGGAGTGGGAGGATTGGTCGGACCTGATTTGACCAGTATCGGCGCTCAAGCCCCTGCAGATTATCTTTTCGAGGCATTGCTCAATCCCGCCGCCAAGGTCAAGGAAGGGTATAACGCAAAGGTTGTGAAAACCGAGAACGACGAGGTCCTTGCAGGAATTCCCATTCGGGAATCGGATGCTCAAGTTGTCCTGCGTCTGGCGGATGGAAAAGAAGTAGCTATCGACAAATCGGACATCACCGACATCAAAGAATCCCGCTCCCTGATGCCTGACGGATTGCTCGATTCCCTAAGCGAAGATGAGGCTGTCGACCTGCTCCGATTTATCATGGAGATGGGGCGAATCGATGGAAAGATGCTAGTGGCGCAGGATGGTTCGATTCGGAACTGGGAATCGCTCGCTTGGACCGAGAAGGCTTTGGTTCTGTTCAATCGAACGAGCTTGGATTCAATCGTGGGGGACCAGACTGTATTTACTTGGCAAGCGTTGCCAGCCTTGGTTTCAGGTGAGGCGCCGATGCGTGGTTTGGCCACATTCCGCCCGCACCCAGGAGTCCCCAACTACACGTTCCTTAGAACATCGCTGAACGTATCCCGCGCCGGTGACATCGTCATCGATTTGGGGCAATCGCCCAAGGGAGCCATTTCTCTCTGGGCTAACGGCAAGCCGATTCCTGTGGAAGGAAATCGTGTAAAGATCGCATTCAGCGAGGGGGCGAATTGGCTTTTTGTCGGCGTTAACCGCGATCTGGTGGGCGAAGGGGCTGTTCGCGTCAAAGTAGACACTGAGGCCTCGAGCGCCAAGATCGGCCAATAGGCCTGAGATCGGTTCGACACTCTAGCACACCAAACGTACGCCCGGTTTAGCGATTTACGTTAAGCCGGGCTTTTTCATTCGATGACGACACAGTTCGCACTAGCGACCTGGGTTTGGCAACCGTCCTGATTGCAATTCACGTTCGGTCACATGCCGTCCGTGTTGAGGCGGGACCAGCCGGTGCAAGACAACGGGAATGGGGCTTGTATGAACGACCACCTGGCGACCGTGAACATTTTTCACGTACTGCTTGGCAGAGGCGGTGTCGGACAAAGCCGCGACAATAAACGCGGCAACGAAAACTGCAACGATGGCTCGAAAATTCATCAGTTAATTCCTGTCGCTGAAAGAACCTAATTTCCCTCGAAAGAGTATAGGTCGCGTTCCATCGGTATGCCGGAGATTTTTCCCAATCGCGATAGATTGAGATTTTTCGACGGTAGGTAACTACAGAAGAGTCATTTCAACCGGTTTCGGAGGGTTGTAGCGATCATGATGGGGGGATTGATAACGGATGAGGGAATTTGTGCCGATCGGCAGTCAAAACGATTGAGGTCCCTCATGGTTTCGAGGATCGTGGAAGGGGTTGGGCGTCTCCCTGCACGAATCTCGTAAACAAATCCACGGTAATCGAATATGAACCCAGGGTGGTTGGTCGAATCAGCAAGTCTTTGGGGATTCCACGGCTCGATGTTGGTTGGGTCCCAGCATCCACTGCGAGTGGAAGCGGTGCAGGAATACTGGCTTCGAAATCGGGTACGACTGAATGCATGGAATGGGATGCTGACCGAATTGGCACTGAGGATCAGTTCGCCGAGCGGAACTCGGCGTGCTTTTGGATGGCAGAAAATGAGCAGCTTGATCGAGGAGATTTTGCTCGCAGAGCCATTGAGCCGCATCTGTGTTGCGGTCGCAAAGCGATTGGAGGATCGCGAGATCGACGCAGATTCGTGCGCGATTATGCACAACGTATTTACAGCCCATCAAGAGGTACGGCAGCGGTGCCTGCATTGGACTCTTGAGGGTATCGACCAAGGGGAAGCATCAGCCCATCGGCTGAATCGCATACGCTCGTACCTCGAGCATTGGACCGATATGTTGATCGGTTTCTTTGGGGATGCCCGCACCGCCGACGAGTATGCATTCTCGCCTGAACGCGTCGCCGAGTTTGCCGAGGACTACAGTTACCGAAGTCTAGGTGATGCAGCCTCTACAGTTTGGTCGCTATTACTAGCAGGAAATCGAAAATGGGTTAGCACACATTGCAGCACCGAAACCGTATTTCCGAAATTGAGTCGCGATGTATGCCAAGCCGCGTTAGGGATGGTGCATCCTGCATGGTTTGACTCGTTAGGGTTGCTTCCTTCGAGAACCGCGCAGCACATTAATCACGGTTTGAACTCCCTCGATAAAACGCTTGAAAGTTTGATGGATGGGAGCTGGCTGGAAAAATCGACCCTGCAAGTACGCGGCGAAAATGCTCCCCGTGAAGGCCGCTTCTCCGCGTAATTCGCTCCCGGGTTTGGGTGCGTCTTGGGGAGAAAACCCCATAGTCGATCTCTCAGAATCCGCCGCGTGAAGACTTGAATGACTCTATTGCAGTCCGCTATAAGGGAGCGGAAGAAATTCGCTGCGGCGCAATCGAGAGTCAGATAGACGGAGTTTGGAATGGAGTGCATACATCGCTTTTACTGGAACGACGGAGGTCGCTCCAGTTGCGGTTTCGTTGGTTTGGCCGGAGATTGCGTCACGCGGGCGATCTCTATCGCCACAGGATTGGCATATCGCGATGTCTACAACGAACTCTCGATGCTTTCGGGGAAAAGCCCCCGTGCCGGGATGGTCGACTCCATCACCGCTCAGTACCTGATCAGTCGAGGTTGGGAGCGTCAATCAACAACCGGAGTATTGGTGGAGGATTTCCTGGTTCCCGTCGGAACCAGCATCATTGAGTGCCATAAATGTCGGCGAGGGAATGGACATGTGTTTGCCGTCATCGATGGTGTGCTGCATGACACTTGGGATCCACGCGAGGAGTTGGCATATGAGGTTACGGCACAATGGACTCCCGGTCCAAACGGGGTTGTGCAGCGCGGCAATGGCACGCAAGCACGACGGCATGAAAACGATTTGACGCAAGCGGAATTCGAGAAGATCATTCAGCGTCTGCGAGCTATCGACAATACGGCTCGCAATCATGCCTCGACCGAGAGTGAACGCGAGAATGCATTGCGAATGATGCAGAGCCTATTGATGCGGCATAATTTGACACGTCAAGACATCACTGGTGAAGAGGTGGACGGCACGACCCAGCACACACGTCTAGCGTGTGCGGTTAATGGATCGCGTGCCTTAGCATGGGAAAAGGATTTGGCGTTTTATGTGACGGACCATATCTTTCCATTGACACAATGGTATTACAACCGACAAGGGCATCGTACGGTTTTCTTTTTTTATGGACCAAAGTTTGATGTTGACAATGCGCTCCAGTTGTTTCGCGAGCTGCTCTTAACGATTGCAAGTGCTGCCAAACTTCTATATGGCGGATATGCACGAGGCAGCGGCGCGTCGTATGCTGAGGGGTATGTGGCGAGTCTACCCAAATCGACGCTTGCAGAGGGTGTTATTCGAGATCTCGAATGTGCTACGCGTAGCGCGTATTCCTTGATCCAGCAAAGAGCCTTGAGCGTTCAAGAAACCGCTCGCGAATGGCTCGATCTGGAATGTGGCATACGGCTCGTCAAAGGATATCGACGAACGCGGGACTTCCATGATCCGGCCGCGGAGGGATTGGGCCGGATGCATGGTGCGCAGCATCAAGTCACTGTCCCTGATCGCAAACTGCGACTAGGTGTCAATCCGCCACCGAAGTAACTCCCTTCACACTTGAACGCATGCCGTGTTCGAGCCAGTTCAGCTTTGTTTTCTACGTTGACGAAGCGTTTCGTAGAGGAGGAGGGAGCCTGTCGTCGCCACGTTCAACGATTCGACCCCAAGGGACATGGGTATCGCAACGACGGAGTCGGCATGCGAACGTGCTTTGTCCGAAATCCCCTCCCCTTCGTTCCCGAGCACAAACAGAGTCGGCTTCGTAAAATCGCAATCCCAGAATGACTGTCCAGAGGCGTCGGCAACAGCGATTTGGATTTTTCTGGAGCGAGCCAGGGACAGAAGGTCATCGATTTCGATAGAAAAAGGTGGGTTTCGAAACCACTGGCCGACCGTCGCCCGCAATACTTTTGGGTGATAGGCAGAAACACTATCGGAACTGAGAAAGACTGGACCGGCACCTGTGGCAGTTGCGGTGCGCAACAGAGTTCCAACGTTTCCAGGGTCTTGAACACATTCCAGTGCCAGAGCCACATCGAAGTCGGGAACTTCAGAGCGGACTTTGGTCCCGAATCTCCCGATGGCTACGACTCCGTCGGGAGTGGTTGTAGTCGCAATCTTTCCGAGGATCTCGGGTGTAACAACGTATTGCGCAGTAGACTTCGATTGCAAATCGAGAGAATGGGCGTTGGCAACTAACCATGGCTCTGTCATGAAGACTGCCGACAAGTCCCAACCTGTGATGATAGCCTCGGTCAAGGCGTGGGTGCCTTCGACCAAGAACTCGCCCCTCTTTTGGCAATCCGACATTCGTTGAAGTTTAATCGTTGATTTGACGATTGCGTTTTGTGAGCTTTGGATACGGATTGGGGTTGCCATGATTTGCGGAATTGTAAGTATTCCTTTGAATGATTGTCAGTCCTAAGGTTTTTTTCGTACGAGTTTGAGGATGAATCCTGCGATGAATCAAGCATACAGCTGGTTGCCGACGCAATCGAATGAAATGGCGAATGAGCTAGAGAATCTCTGCAATATCAACTCGTCGTCCGAAAATCTCGACGGGCTCATGCGGGCGGCGGATTGGCTAACGCAGTACTTTCAACCTTTGGGTGTGCCGTGCGAGCGAATCGACTTGCCAACTTATCCAGTCATCGACGATCTGGGGAACGAGACCATCAACTCGACAGGGCCTGCACTACGATGGGACCTTGGAGGAGCGGGGGAACGTAGCTCCACGACCAAGAGGGTACTGCTGACGATCCATTACGACACCGTTTATGGCCTTCAGGACCCTTTCCAGAAATGTACGCGACTCGAGGGTGGACGGATGCGAGGGCCTGGCGTCATCGATGCAAAAGGTGGGATCGTGGTGATGCGGTATGCCGCAATGGCGGCGAGCAGGTACCTCGACTTGAGTTCCTTGCGATTGACGGTAATTCTGACCCCTGATGAAGAAATCGGGTCGCCCTCGACGATCACGCTTTGGAACAAGATCGCGCATGAGTTTAATTGCGCGTTGCTGTTCGAACCCTCGATGGCAGACGGCAGTTTGGTCTCCTCGCGTAAAGGAACAGGTACGTTCACCATCATTGTGCACGGTAAAGCCGCACATGCGGGAAGGAATTTCAATTCCGGACGAAATGCGGTGGTTCACGCGTCGCGGATGGTCGCGGATCTTCATGAACTGAACGGACAGCGCCCTAGTATCACAGTGAATGTAGGGCGTATTCGAGGAGGCCACGCTGTCAACGTTGTTCCCGACCTAGCCGTGACGCGTGTGAATGTGCGTGTCAGCAGCATGGACGATCAACGATGGCTTGAAAGCCAAGTTCAGCGATTGGTCGACTTGTACCATGTACCCGACCAAGGGTATACCGTTACTGTCCAAGGTAGCATCCATGCACCTCCGAAGATTCAAGATGAGGGTACCAGCGACTTAATGAAGCGGGTCGAAAGATCCGCTGGAAAGCTGGGGGAATCTATCCGATGGAAAGAATCAGGTGGGGCTAGCGATGGGAACAAACTGCAAGGATTGAGCCTTCCGAACATCGACACTTTGGGGCCGGACGGAGACGGACTGCACAGCGACCAGGAATGGGTGCTGCTACAAAGTTTGCAACGAAAAGCCGCCATGGTATTCGGGATTCTCGAGGAGCTTGCCAGCGAATAATTGCGGTGCTCCGCGTCACAGTATTCAGCACTTTTACGTCCGAGAACTCGGCACTAGCAGTCGAGCTTATCTTGCCAGCGCGCTCACAGGGGGGCATTGGTCTCACACGTTGTGTGGATGACTGATTTGCTTCTCTTTCGATGCTCGGCTACTGCTCAAGCATGCTGTGAAAACGGCCATTTTGCGGCCAGTGCGCAGACGTTGAGACAGTTGTCCTCACAAGTCGAATCGGGTTATGGCTTGTTCTCCAATCGTCGAGAAGCCGCAGCGTCAGTTCAACGTGATTCGGCTGACCTTCTCCCGCACAGCCAACCAAACTCCACGCTCTGTGCACACGAAAGCGTCGTTTCCATTTTTCCAGGGAAAAGC
>VGZN01000321.1 GCA_016872635.1 Planctomycetota bacterium
GTTCTCGAAGGTCTGTTCAGGGACAGACGAAGACATGAAAGGACAAATAGGGCTAATTCCCGGGCTAATTCAGCAGACACTTAGTTTTTTCCGAGGAAATTCCAACAAACTTCGTTGCCCTCTTCGCCCATTCTTAGGGAAAAGCCAAGCGAAGACAAAGCTTGACAAATCGAGACAAACCCAAGGGATTCCTTGGGTTTTTTCGTATCCTGACCGGAAGCCCCCGAGACAGTAAAGGACGGATTAGGACCGCAAGAGTCGTCCAAGTGGGCTAACTTTGGGGCTAACTTTTCCGAGTGCATCGAAGAGAGATTCGTCAGCGTTTGCTCCAAGTCTTCGTCTCCTGCCTTCCAGTAATGCTCTTTAGCGATCTCCTCAGTGTGACCGCATTGCCGTGCAATGGAACGATGAGACTTGAACCACTTCGCGTTTTCGCGTGCCACTCCAAGTATCACACCAAGTCCGCTGTTCACACATCCTCGCCCACCCCCAAACCACTCGCGGCATCCTCAATTGGTGCCGAAGAGTTTCGAGGCAACCATCGGATAACAATCCCCGTCCCTGCGACTAACCCCATCTCGATCGCATAGGCAATAACGAGTTCATCGAAGGAATACTCACCGCTCATGCTTGTCGCCCAACTCAACAACCAAAGTCCAATCGCGTGAAATAACGCTGGACCCAGTAGCATCACAATGAGAAAACAGACTCCAAACCGCCGACGACGGAGTCCGAACACCGTTCCGAGTTGCAGCCAAGCTAGGATCGAAATCGCAACCGCTAGCCAAACCATCCAAATGGAAATAATAACTACTTTCTGGACTATCGAACCAGAAGGAGTCGCCCGATGAAATGGAAACGACTTGATCGCTAGCATCAGCAACGCAGAACCAACCATCGCACCGAGAAGCGTCTTCAGGGAATACCTGCTGCCAGCCGTTGACGCTCGCGGTTTCCACACGAACTGGGATGATCGGAGAAGTACACTCAAGATCAATCCGAGTAGCGAATAGACTCCCGCACCACCAAGGAAAAATAATAAGAAAACCTCGATGGGCGGTGGCCCCCATGAGATCGACATTCCAAACAGCGCTGTGTAGGAAATCAACAGCGCTAAAAACAATCCAATCATCCATCGAGATACCCTCGATGGAGTAGAGGCGTGCAACCATAACCAAATCGCAAAGTACTGAGCGATCCATAAACCGACAAAGAACGCTCCCAGCACTTCAAAAACCGAAACTCTTAGCGATACAAAACGAATAACACCAAATCGAGTTCCGTACCCAAAGAATGATTGAAGTGTCCACGGGATACAAAGATGGCCAATCACGACCAAAAGTAGCAATGCCAGCCCTCTACGGTACGCACGTCGAGAGCCTAAATCGTTCTTATTGGTTTCCTGCGGCGATTCGACCTCACCACAAGGATTACTCTCGTATCGATCCCCGGCGCAGTCCATGTCAACTGTCTCGACCATCTTGAAGCGCCCCCATTTTTGGCCCAGCTGTTATGCGAGTAGTGGATGGGTTTGAACTGCACCCCAAATTTGGTCCAATCGCAAGTTTAGTTTTTCAAGTCTTTGAGTCTTGTATGTTCAAGCTGAGCGCCGCGAAGCTTGGACATACAAGACATCGCGACAAACTCCGCAGGTGTCCGGTAACCCAAACTGCTGTGGGGGCGATTCTGATTGTAATCGAGCCTCCAAGCTTCAGGCTTTGCCTGGGCATCCATTAGCGACAAGAACCAGTGCTGATCCAGACATTCCTGGCGTGCGCGATCATTGAATGACTCGATAAAAGCATTATCGGTCGGTTTACCTGGCCGACTAGAATCAAGTTTCACTCCATAGAAATAAGTCTACCAATCCAAGCTCTTGGATATGAACTCCGGGCAATTGTCGACTCGGATTAAGTGAGATTTGCCGGTTCCTTCTTGCATCGAACCAAGACGCTGGAAGAGTTTCGTGGTACGGTGCCCGCGAATACAAGCACCGCACCAGATGAGGTTTTTTCGAGAGAGACTCAAGAGTTCCGGAAAACTGGCATCGGGTGAAGAAATTACATTCAGCGTGGTTCCTGAACCAACAAGCATCGCAATCCATCGGTTTAGCCTATTGGCTTTCGCATACATCGCAAGGCGAAAGCGAAACCGAGCATCCGCAGCAACTGCCACGTAACTCACGGCATCCGAGAAAAGTGATTTTCGCTCGCCAACTCTTCTGAGTTGTTTTCTTGGATTTTTCGAACCGAACAAATTAATCGCCAGAAATCAGTAAACGTGTAGTATCGAGAATACAATCTGCGATGCAGATTGAGATTGGTGTCCATTGCGAGTTGCTGCTGTCGACCGACCATCATTCTTCATGAATGCGTCAAAATGGAAGATCAGGGTCGAAAGGGGCTTTTGAAAGTCACTCGACCTTATTTAAGTGCGAATACTTTGAGGTTGCATTTATGGAGGATTGGATGAGAACGTCATCGGTTTTAGTGTTATCGGTGGGCTGGATTCTACTGCATAGAACTCATGCATCGAACTCTCGGATCCAATCTCCGAAATCTCCTTTGATCCGGCGATACCAGGAATGCCAGTAGCTCCGGGCAACATCGCCATAATCAATTCTCCTGCGAATGAACTCAGTAATCTGAGACGCGAGTTGCACTTTCGAATGATGCAATCGATCGAACGCCTCGCCCCTTTCAACGCAATTGCTGGTTTAGAAAGTGAAATCGTTCTCAGTGGTTCGACAACCATGAATGATTGAGAGCATCGATGGTCTACCAATCTCAAGGTAAGACAACCAGGCGTAGTCCTTTCAGGAAAAGACGAAGGTTCATAGTCAGCCCCCAAATCACTCGCCAAAGATTCCTAAATCATGGCTGGCGTACGCCTTCCTGTTGACGAAGCAACCCTCAGGTTGCTACCGTCCGGTCAGTGTAAAGCGCCGGTATGACCATTCGCGTTTTCGATTCCATATAACACCACGATTTGCTCTCCAACAGATCAATATCGATTAACGGCAACTCACTTCGATAGCAATCGACAAATGATTTCCACCAGTAGCCTGGATATTGGTGGATTGAACCCAACAGTGCCCGCCACCTATAGTTTGCGTTTATATGCGAACCCGAATGTAGTTTCGTATACCTCTGCTTACGGCGCGTATTCGTCCAATCCGAATATGATCAACGATATTTTTAGGCAATACCTCGGTCGAGAGCCATCGATCAGTGAAGCACAGGCATGGGCTCAGACTATCTCGAACATGCACCCATCCGAGAAGGATGTAATGGCTGACATCCTTGCGATCCCTGCCTTTTATGACCGCGCTGGAAATGACGAAGTTTTGTTCATCGAACAAATGATCGAATCAAACACGCGGAGTCCAGCGACTTATGAGCAGATACAATACTGGAGTGCGCGGCTCGGTTTTTATGGAGGTAACCGCCTTTTACTTACGAGAGAATACGTTTACTCATTCTAGGCAATCTTTTCGATTGCACGGCGGTTGATGCCTCGGCCGTTGTGATGGAAAGGCTTCATAGAACGCAACTATCCGTGCGATCGGTGCCATCCGCGGGTCATTGGAGGCCACCATCACCGATTCATCCGACGGCCTATTTACCAACGGCCAACCCCACTTACCGTATTCATCCATCAATGCAATCAAAACAAACGCTTACTTAACTACGGTTTGCAACGACAACTCTGATGAAGAAACCTTCGTCAATACCTTCGCCTTTTCTACGCCGATTTGGAAATCCGTCGGTTCGAGGGCTAACGTCTCAAGCGATGATTTGGCGATTTCAAGCCCTTCCTCCCCAGCATCACCACAACATCGCCTCCTCACGAACTCCACCTACAACCAGCAATGTATCCATCGCGCCAGACGTACCCTCGATTGGTGCTGCCTCATCCTCGTCGCACCGTCGATTTCGATTAACCCCCTCTTAATAGGGGGAAAAGCCTGCTGGGAAAAAAGTATCCAGAAAGCAGATATTTCAAAACGGAAAAGATTACCAAACTGTAGCCTGGCCGCTTAAGAAACCGTAAGCTAGGATCTCCGCTATGGCCAAAAACTTGGACCAATAGGCGTATTGCTTACCGCTGAGATTGTTTGCCTGCGGGGCTTTCATTATCGATTAGTAGTTCGGAGGATACCTTCATGCACTACCGCAAATCTGGCTTCACACTCGTCGAATTGCTCGTTGTCATCGCCATCATCGGAGTTCTTGTCGGTCTCCTACTCCCCGCCGTGCAAGCGGCCAGAGAAGCGGCTCGCCGAATGCAATGCTCGAACTATATCCGTCAGTTTGGTTTAGCATCGCACAATTTTGAAAGCGCATTCAAAACTCTGCCACCACCTCAACATACCAAGGTATTCACAGAAGCCAGCGGAGCTAAAGTCACTCGGACTTCCGAAGCTCCTGTGCAAGTTTTCCTGCTTCCTTACTTTGAAGCGGGCACTAAGTTCAATCAGTTCAATTTGGACTACAACGTCAATAGCGACGCTGCGATTCATCCTAGCATTCCCTCCAAACCAGGAGCGAATGCTGCAGCTCGCGTGACTGACGTACCCGTCTTTCTTTGTCCATCGGATCCCTCCGAAAACAATTATTTCTTGGCTGGTCGCCAAAGCTACCACGCTTGCACTGGCGGTGCGAGTTTGCGTGGTGGTACAGGTATTGATGGAGTGTTTGCGAGGCCGTACCCACGGGCTGGATTCGTAATGGCAGGACCTCGCTTGCGGGATATCAGGGATGGCACCAGCCAAACAGCTCTGTTTTCAGAAGTCATGCGAGGAACGCGAGATTGGAATGCCACCAACACGTTCGACAACACCACGGTATTCTTCACAGGCACGAATTATTCCAATGCAACGTTCTTTGTGGATGGACGGACTGTTCCTCAATGCCTTCCCGGAGCACAAGGAACGACAGGTACGTGGATTCGATACACCGGGCACCAGTACTACCGCGCGCTCACACCCAATTTCGTGTATAGCCACACTCTTTCAATCAACTGGAATGTCAAACGCACCCCCAACACCGACCAACGGTACAACTGTGGCGTCTCATTCAACACGCTTCACATGGCTGCATCGAGTTATCACTTCGGAGGCGTGAACACAGTTTTTGCGGATAGCGCCGTTCAATTCATGAACCAGAACACTGACTTTGCAATATGGCAGGCAATCGGAAGCCGGGATGCCGGTGAAGTCACCAGTGCTATCAACGATTAATGGTTGACGAAATTGGTTAACGAAATGGGTTTTCCCATCAAGTTTGATTCAGCTCAACAAGGAATTAGCCCATGCCCTCCCGACGCGATCGACTTTGGAACTCCAGCAGTGCTGCTATCTGTGGATTCCTATTCATTTGTTTCATTTGTGGGCAAGGATGTGGTAGTAAAACGATCGACCCATCCAAGGTTTCGGAAACTGCTGGTTTGCCAGACGCAAAGAATGCATTACTCGATTTGGCACAACTCCTGACAGGACTGGCGGCAGGCAATTTACCACCTCCGAAAGAGGACGCTGATTTCGTGAACTACGATGTCGAGCATCCGGCGATCGCCACGTTGATCGCCAACAAGTCGGTGGTTTACAACTACGGTACCACGACCCAGTCCAGCAATGCAGGCACATCTTGGATCGCGATGCAATCCAACGCAAAAGAGTCTGGTGGCTGGGTGCTTCTCGACAACGGCGAAGTTAAGGACCTTCCGGCAGCAGAGGTATCCACCTTGTCCCCTGCAAAACCCAAGTAACTCGGGCCACAAGTAACTCGGGCCGAGAACCCGTCCTTTCTTCTCTCTCATCCAGCAAAAAAACCGAGTTCTGACGCCAAGCCTCGGCGGGCTCCGAATCTAATTCCGGGGGAATGAGAGCCACCGTGCCAGGGCAACTCTCATGGCCGTTTGGGCTACCTGGCCCCGCCGCTAGCGATGAGCCGAGCCGCCGCACGCCGGATCTTGGTCTTCGTGACCCCAGCATGCGTACCTTGCTCGCGCATCGCTTCCTAGAGCAACTGATCCACTATCAGCGACCCCATTTTGCGGCGTTGGATGTACCAAGTAGTCCAAGAGCGAATGGCCTCGGCCGGTCTCCCGACCAAAGAACGATCCACCAGGACCTCCTTCGTAGAAAGCCTATTTCCGACCCCCGATCGAACCAACTCGATGGGAATCAGCGGA
>VGZN01000322.1 GCA_016872635.1 Planctomycetota bacterium
TAATCCCGAACTTACCCCCCTAAATTTGTCCGACGGAAATCCCAATAAACGTCGACTGTTACTAGCACCAACCGCCGGTTTCGAGCAGACGCAGCGTTTGATCCATTACCACGCATTACTGAACCACTGGGCATCATGAAGATCCGTGAACAACTCGAACAATCTTTAGCTCGATTCAATGAGCTCGAAGCCATGATGTCTGACCCCCAGATTTTGGCTGGCGAGACTGGAAATATGGCTACGATCATGCGTGAGCATGGTGGGCTTTCCAAAGTGGCCACAAAATACCGTCGCTACAAAAAGATCAACGACGAGATCAAGGGGCTCGCCCCGATGCTCGAGTCGGATGACGCCGACGAACGCAGTATGGCAGAGGAAGAGTCCGGGCAACTGAAAAGCGATCGGGACAAGATTTGGGACGAATTGCTGGAACTGTCTGTCGGTGGCGAAGACGCTAACCGAACACGCTGCGTGCTCGAAATCCGAGCCGGTACCGGAGGCGAAGAGGCCGCGCTGTTTGCTCGCGACTTGTTTGAAATGTATCGACGCTATGCTGAAACCAAAGGTTGGAAAGTCGAGATCATGGATTCGAGTGTCAGCGAACGTGGCGGATTCAAGGAAATCATCCTTTCGATCGAAGGGGATGGTGCTTATCGCGAGTTGCAATTCGAGAGTGGCGGACACCGCGTCCAACGCGTCCCAGAAACGGAAGCTCAAGGCCGGATTCATACTTCTGCTGCTACTGTGGCAGTAATGCCCGAACCGGAAGACATCGAAATCGATCTCAAGCCTGAGGATTATCGGCTCGATAAGTTCTGTGCATCCGGACCTGGAGGACAGCACGTCAACAAAACGGAGTCGGCAATCCGGTTGACCCACTTGGAAACAGGGATTGTGGTCCAGTGTCAGGATGAGAAAAGTCAGCATAAGAATTTGGCAAAAGCGATCCGTGTATTGAAGACCCGTCTCTACGAAGCCAAGCGCGAAACGGAACGTAAAGAGCGTTCCAAAGAACGCATGTCCTTGATCGGTTCTGGCGATCGCAGCGAACGGATTCGAACCTACAATTTCCCACAGAACCGGCTGACGGATCACCGCATCAATTTGACACTCTATAAACTAGATCAAATCATCGCGGGAAACCTGCAACCGGTATCCAAGGCGTGCCTCGAATACGAACGATCGATGCTTCGGGATGATGAGAACGACTAAGCTCGGATCAGCACTGGTTAGGATGATAGCCCCTACAGGAATCGGTCAAGGACGAATGCAATGAGCGGCACGAGCGGAACGAGCACGACGCAATCGGAACCATGGACTATCCTTCGTCTTTTGCAATGGACCACGGAGCACCTTAAGAAAAACGGGTCGCCGTCACCGCGGCTCGACGCCGAGGTCCTATTGGCTGAAGCTCGAGGTTGCCAGCGGATTGATCTTTATGCTGCGTTCAACGAAGAGCCCCCTGAATCGGTGAAGGCGATCTTTCGAGATTCCATCAAGCGTCGAGCAGCAGGCGAACCGGTCGCGTATATCGTCGGAAAAAAAGAATTCTTCTCGCTCCCATTTCATGTTACCGCCGCCTGCTTGATCCCGCGTGGCGAGACAGAGCACGTCGTAATCGAGTGTTTAGACCGATTGAAGAAATACCAACGGATCGACGATACAGTGTCCCAACCATCGGTGTCCCAACCGATGGGGATTCGCATCGTGGATGTTTGTACCGGAAGCGGATGCATCGCCATCACGATCGCGAAGGAATCCGCGAAGTTCGGTGCGAATATTGAGGTCATCGCCATCGATCTCTCCCCCGATGCCTTGGCCATCGCCGCGGAGAATGTCCGACGACTCGAAGTTTCCGATGTCGTATCGCTTGTCGAAGGCGATCTGTTAACATCGATCCCTGATCGCAGTGTCGACTTTGTCGTCAGCAATCCACCTTATGTGTCCGAAACGGAATTGCTCCAATCGGACCGTGGGGTTCGGGACTACGAACCGAAAATGGCACTCGTTTCAGGCCCAACTGGACTTGAGATTGTCGAGCGGTTGATCGATCAATCGGCAGGCAAGCTTTTTCCTGGTGGATGGCTGATTTTTGAACTGTCTCCAATGATCGCCGAGCGATCATTGGGAATGTTGCAAAATGACCCGCGGTGGAAGCAGTGCGGATTAGTGAATGATCTGGCGGGTAAAAAACGCGTTGCGATCGCGCAGCGAGCTACCTAATTTCATCGCTAAAATTACTCTGTACCATCGGCGGTTCCCCAAAACTATTCGTTCCAATTCTAACCCTTAACCCCAACCCCACTGACCAACATGCAAATGGAAAAATTGGTGTCGCTGTGTAAGCGACGAGGATTCCTGTTCCAGTCGAGCGAGATCTATGGTGGGCTGAATGGCTTTTGGGATTATGGGCCGCTGGGCGTAGAGCTCAAGCGGAACATCAAGGACGCGTGGTGGAAGGACATGTGCCAGAATCACAATGAGCTGTTAGCTCCGCCAGGTGCCCCCAGCACCTATGAAATGGTGGGGCTCGATTGCACGATCATCATGCACCCTCAGGTTTGGAAGTGCTCTGGTCACTACGACCTATTTCATGACTACATGGTCGATTGCCGCGTGTCAAAGAAGCGTTACCGCTTTGATCAAGTCCGCGGAAAATGGGTGAACCGAGACTCGCAAAGGGTATTTGTTACCACCATGGCAGAACCCGACCATGAAGAGGAGGACTTGACCCGTCGAGCTCTCAAGATATTCAATTTGCGATCGAAGGACCTGGAAAAACTTTCCTTTGATAGCCGAGTCCTGACGCTCGACAAAATACAATCGGAAGACCGCGCGCTGGTACTGGGGCCTGACGCTAATGAGTTGGGAACACTCACCGATCCTCGCGAGTTCAATTTGATGTTTAAAACCTATGTCGGCGCATTGAGCGGCGAAGAAGGTGCCGCGTTTCTGCGTCCGGAGACGGCCCAAGGTATCTTTGTGAACTTCAAAAATGTTGTCGATAGCACGCGCATTCGCGTTCCCTTTGGGGTCGCTCAAGTCGGAAAGAGCTTCCGAAACGAGATCACCCCAAGAAACTTTACGTTCCGATCGCGCGAGTTTGAACAGATGGAGATCGAGTTCTTTTGTCATCCCAATGCTTCCGCGGGATGGTACCAGTATTGGCGCAATCGCCGCCTTCAATGGTACAAGGATCTCGGCCTCGCTGGAGAACGCCTCAGGTTGCGTGAACACGATACGGATGAGCTTAGCCACTACTCCTGTGGGACAGCGGATATCGAATACGCGTTCCCATTCTTGCCGGAAGGGGAATACGGAGAGCTTGAGGGGATCGCCCATCGCGGTGATTTCGATTTGCGGTCCCACTCGGAAGGGAAACTGGATCCGAAAAAGCGACCGCTCGAAGTGGAAATCAATGAGCATGGCCAACCGCGTCACCGCGGCAGCGGCAAAGACCTCTCCTATAGGGATGATTTGAGCAACGAACGCTTCATTCCTCACGTCATTGAGCCATCTGCTGGAGCCGATCGCGCGACGCTCGCTTTTCTCTGCCAAGCGTACGATGAGGATCAAGCGCCCGATGAAGATGGCAAGATGCAGTCGCGAGTCGTCATGCGACTCAATCCCAGAATCGCTCCGATCAAAGCCGCTGTTTTGCCGTTGGTGAAAAAGGATGGTATGCCCGAAGTCGCCGTGGAACTTTATGGAGCGCTCAAAAAGAAACTCAATGTGTTCTACGACGAAAAGGCGGCAATCGGTCGCCGTTACCGTCGTCAAGATGAGATCGGAACTCCCTATTGCATCACCATCGATTCCCAGACGCTTCAAGATCGGACGGTCACCATTCGCGATCGGGATAGCTTGGAGCAATGGCGGGTTAGGATCGACGACTGCGTCGCTGAAATCGAAAAACGAGTGACTTAGTCGTCTGTCTCCTTTTTCAACTGCTGCTAAACCTCGACTGTAAGCTGTTTTCGTGCGCTGAAATGTATGGCTGATCCACGTCAAGGTGAACTATTCCCAGAAGATCTCGCCCCCTGGGAGATCGATGCTCAGTCGTTGACGTTGGCTGCCTCTGTTGTATTTCCAGAAGCACCTTTTGGTCCTTACTCCTACCGCGTGACCGATGAGTTTGCATCGGTCCTGCAGCCTGGCATGCGGGTTGTCGTTCCTTTGGGCCGAAGCGATCGCGAGATCACGGGGTATACTCTATCGGTAGATTCCATTCGCCAAAATCCGAACACGCTCAAGCCAATACTCAAGGTTTGCGATCCATTTCCGCTATGCAGTCCTCAGCTCATTCGACTGATCGAGTGGATGAGCAAGTATTACCTGGTGCCAGCTGGCCAAGTCTTTGAAGCGGTGATACCGGCAGGTGTTCGAGCGGGTGCTGGAACACGCAATCAAATCTTGTTGCGTCCGAGCGAGAAAGCTCGTGAGGATAGCTTGGTAGCGACACTACCGGTGAAACAGAAGCAGGCCCTCCAGCAATTGATCCTGGCCGATGAGCCTCTCTCGCCAGATCAGCTTCGGTCCTTGGCCAATTGTTCCGACGGAATTATCAAGAAACTCAAAGACGCTGAGTTTATCGAAACGTATACCGAACGGGTGATGAAGTACGAAGGAACTGGCGATACCCAAGGATCGAGGAACCCGATCCCACCGGCCCTCACGACCGATCAACGCATCGCATTGCAAACGATCTACAAAGCACTCGATTCAGGGGAGCATGCGACAATACTCCTGCATGGTGTGACGGGGAGTGGCAAGACTGAGGTTTACATGCAAACGATCGAGCGGGCGATCAGCTTCGGTCGTCAATCGATCGTACTCGTTCCCGAAATTAGTTTGACCCCGCAAACCCGAAGCCGATTCGAAAATCGTTTTCGGAGCGTTGCGGTACTCCATTCCAACATGAGTGGACCGGAGCGGCATTTTCAATGGCGACGCATCGCCAGCGGCGATGTCCAAGTCGTCGTTGGACCTCGCAGTGCCATCTTTGCACCGGTCCCACAACTCGGTCTAGTGATCCTCGATGAAGAACACGAGACCACCTTTAAACAAGAAACCATCCCGAGGTATCATGCTCGCGATGTGGCGCTGCACCGAACCAGCTTGGAGAAAGTGCCCTTGGTGCTCGGGTCTGCCACTCCTTCTTTAGAAACGTACCAACGGGCTAAGACGGGTGCCTACCATCTGGTCAGTCTGCCTCGTCGAATTCTCAATCGCCCGATGCCCGAGGTGCGAACGATCGATCTGCGAGTGAATCGAATCGAGGTGGATCGCTCGAGCATTTCGCGGCCGCTCGCTCAAGCCATGGCGCGCGTTCTCGAAGAGGATGGTCAAATCATCCTACTGCTAAACCGGCGAGGGTTTTCAACATCGATTCAGTGCCCTGCATGCGGTCATGTCATGATGTGCCCCGATTGCGATTTGCCGATGACCTTTCATCGTGATGGCAACAAAGCGATGTGCCACTATTGCGACCATACCGTCTCCGCCCCGACGCATTGTCCCAAATGCCAATTTGATGGGATACGATTCGCTGGACTGGGGACACAAAGATTAGAGATGGAGGTTCAGTCCAAGTTCCCTGATGCCAAAATTGCTCGGATGGATTCGGACACCATGCGGAAACCCGGAAGCCATGAAATCACCCTTACCGATTTTCGCTCCGGTCGGACCCAAATCCTCCTCGGAACTCAAATGATCGCAAAGGGGCTCGATTTTCCGAACGTGCTTCTAGTCGGTGTGATCAATGCAGATACCTCGCTGCACTTTCCCGATTTTCGAGCCTCGGAAAAGACATTTCAATTGGTCACCCAAGTCGCTGGTCGGACAGGGCGTGGGGACAAAGCGGGTGAAGTCCTCGTGCAAACGTTTTCTCCTGAACACCCTGCGATTATCGCTGCGTGCCAACATGATTTTCTTGGCTTTGCCCAGCTAGAACTCGAACATCGAAAGCCTTTTGGCTATCCACCCTTTGGTTTTTTAGCCAGGGTAATCTTTCGTGGTGAGAATCAGGAAATCGTGGAAGGTTTCGCTGAGTCCGTGGTAGGAAAAGCAAGGGCCGAATCGCAACGCTTGGGTGGTATCGTTCGAGTTTTGGGGCCTTCCCTCCCCCCCATTCCTAAACTGCGAGGCAATTATCGTTATCAGGCAATGCTGGTGT
>VGZN01000323.1 GCA_016872635.1 Planctomycetota bacterium
GCTTGAATCGTGAACCAAAGTATTTTGTTTAAACCCCTATGGACTCGGAAGTCGAAGCCATCCCATGCCTCGCGCTGGAGAGTTTCGCGATGGTTTCTTCCAGAGGATCTCGAGTCATCGCAGTTTGGGCTCTTATCGCTACTAGACATGGTTCAGCGAGAGGCGCTCGATCCATTGGTATTCATCGAGGCTTTTGCTGCTGAACAACGAGGTGCGTACCGACGTTGCGTAACCAACCTGGCCCGAAAGCTCCGTGAAGGCTTACCTCTTGTCGATGCGATCGAGCAAACTCCGAATGTCCTATCCGATGACATGGTGGTTGCCCTTCGACTGGGTAGCCAAACCGGGACGTTGAACTCCATGTTCGCCATGTATCGAAAGGATCGATTTTCCGATGCATGGAAACAGCGTTTTGACTGGGTAGGATTCCGTTTTTACTGGATCGTCGTTGGTTCTGTAGTGATGATCTTGTTGTTGCTGTTGAATACCATCATTAATCCCGCGATTCGGTTTTTGACAGAAGCCGAAGGTTATCGTCCGCATCTATTGGTTTGGCTGGGAGAGACGCTGAGCTATTTAGGTCCAATTGCATGGATCTTCTTACTTCTCGTCTTGATCACAATTGCCCTGGGTTGGTCGTTTCGACTGCGACAATGGATGAGGAAGTTGGTGGGTGGTCGGCAATTGAGCAAGGATCAAAGCTCGCTTGCGAAACTTTTGAAGATACTATCGGTTCCTATCGCAAGTGGTCGTCCCATTGCTGGCGCTTTGTCGACGTTGGCCAAGTATCACTATCAAGACAATACAAGACATGCCCTTCTGCTGGCCCGTAATGAAATCGAGCACGGCGTGGAACCATGGGTGAGTCTCGCACAAGCGGGGTTGTTGACTCCGGAGGAAAGTCTTGCCATTCAATCCAGCGGAGATCCAGTTTCCCAAGGCTGGGTCGTTCGGCAAATCGCGGAAGAGCATGACAGGCAGTATCGTCATCGGTGTGAACTGCTAGGTGCGATCGCCAATCCACTGATGGTCTTATTGGTGGGTGCTATTGTTCTTTGGGTATCGTACGCGGTTCTCGGTTCGTTGTACGGTTTAGTAACCCGTCTGAGTTGATTCGTCGAAGGTTCAATCCAACCATGATTTGTTTCATAAGGTCGAAATCGATTGCTGGGACTGACGGCCAATGGGTCGAGTTTCGGTGTTCACCTGCTGGCAGGCGAGGCCTAATGCAGTTGGAACTGTTGGTCGCGGCTATTTTATTGATCACCTTGGTTGGGATTTTATCCACCATCGGTGTTCGCCTAACGCGGAGCGCAAAAGACTCAAAGAATTATCAAATCGCACTGCATGAACTCGCTAATCAAATGGAGATCCTCCAAGGGATGACACCCAATGAACGTGCAATTGCATTGCGAGAGTTGCGATTGTCAACTGCGGTGTCACGCGCATTGAATGATTGTCAGATATCGGCAGAGGAGATCGCCGATCGGTTCGGGCGACGGCTTCGACTGCAAATCGCTTGGCCGAATTCGGTGTCCTTGCCTCCTGTAGAGTTGGTGGGCTGGGTGGATACTCAGGAGGTAGGCCAATGAGAGGTTCGCTAAGAATCAAACGGAATAACTCCATACAACGTAATGGAAGTATGCTGGTCGAATTGATGGGGGTTATGACTGCAGGAACCGCGCTGTTATTTCTTGCGGTGGGAATGATACATCAGTCGTTTCACCTCTCGAAACGGACCCAAGGGCGTGCGGATTTACAAGCAACTCTTGGACGACTTGCAAGCGTCTGGAGGTCAGATGCCCATCGCGCAATACGGCTAGAGGTCGTGTCTGATACGGAGGCTCAATGGTTTGATTCTCTTGGGGAGAAAATCACATATCGGTTTGCAGGGAATGAAGTGATACGGGAGTTATCGGTTCGATCGTCAAAGGGAGCGGAGATAAACCAGAAGGAGCATTTTCTGCTCGGCGAAGGTTTCTTAGTTCGCTTCGAGTTGACGGATAAACCGGCTCGAGGATCACTGGTCGTTGCGGAAAAGACGAAAGTGATCGATCCGATCGATGGAGAGTGGATGCCTATTCGCCTATCCGTGGAAAGCAATATCGGAAGTTGGAATCGCTTTGGGGAGGTATCTCGATGATCCGATTTCGCTCGGTGGAGAAACAATTCCGACACGCCCACGTGCGGGCGTGTTGGAATAATGATTACTCCTCAAAAATGCGTAGACCGACTCGTCGCGGTGCGATTCTGATAGCTGCGATCGCTGCATTCGCTGTTTTTTCGATGTTGGCGGCCGTTGCAGTGGGATTTGCATTGCGAGCTCATCGAGCGTGCAAGACTGAGCGAGATCTTTTGCAACTCGAATTTCTCTGTGAAGCGGGTCTGATGAGAGCTGTGCAGAAACTTTCTGAGGATGGCGGATACATCGGTGAGGATTGGCTCGAATTACCATCGGGCAATTCCGGAAAAATGATGCGAGTAACGATTCGCGTCTCAGAGAGTTCGAGTACCGACGCTACTGAGAATGAGTCTTTACCAAAAGTGATCGACGTGCAGTCGAAAATGATAGGTAGATCGCGTGCACCGATTTCGATGCAACGAACACGAACAACGAAGTATTCAATGAAATAACCTTCACTGGGGAGATGGAAATAACATGAAAACAGTAATGAAAAAACAGGATCGAGCCTGGGGGAGAAATTCTCGGGGAGTCAGTTATGGCTTTACCTTGGTAGAGCTACTGGTGGTTATAGCCATTATTGGGATTTTGGTAGGGTTGCTCCTACCTGCCGTGCAGGCTGCGCGCGAGGCAGCCCGTCGGATGAGCTGCGCGAACAATTTGGTTCAGTTGGGGTTAGCGACCCATAATTACGAATTTTCCGCGGAACATTTACCCAGTGGGAGTATCAACGAAACAGGGCCGATCCGAGAGGAAGCGATCGGCAAGCATATCGGTTGGATGGTTCAGATTTTGCCGTATTTGGAGCAGCAAGCCCTTTATAGGCAATTCGATTTGTCACAAGGAGTTTATGCATCTGCGAATGCGAAACCTCGAATGGCGAGGATTTCTTCCTTTCTGTGTCCTAGCCAACCCTTTACCAGTGAGGAGATGAGTGGAGGTGTTGCCGGTAGCTCATCGTATGCAGCTTGTTATAGCGATAGCGAAGTACCAATCGATAGCGACAACAACGGGACCTTTTTTCGAAACAGTCGGATCAAGTTTAGCGACATTACTGACGGGTCCTCAAACACGATATTCCTTGGTGAAAAAGTATCGGAATCCCCGGATCTAGGCTGGGCCTCAGGGACTCGAGCGACGTTGAGAAACGGTAGCAAGTTTGCTCCGGCCCCACCTCGAAAGCAGACCGTTCCCACCCCTTCCGAGACCGGTAGCTTGATCGCAGGCGGTTTCTCAAGTTATCACACGGGAGGTGGAAATTTTGTATTAGGTGATGGCTCGATGCGGTTCTTTTCGTACACCATGGATCCCAAAGTGTTTCAAAATCTTTGCAACCGCGAGGATGGTGAGTTTGTTAGCCATGATTGGTAGGTCAGCGAACGGCCGTACCCTTGATCATGGAACCTGATAGAGAAGCGGTTTAAATTGCTTCCTTCAAGCGGCGAAATGCCAATGCGGCTTGTTTTCCAAACTCTTTGGCTTCGTCGACATCGCGATCTTCGGTCGCATGCTCTAGGAGTTCCAGTTTGTTTTTGTAGACCTGAAGTTTCATCTGGGTGTACCGGTCTAGCGGTCGCCCTCGCAAGTAAGCGCTCACTACGAGCTTGTGGGCCCAATCTTCCTGGATTGGAATCCAGTATTCCAGTTTCTCCCACTCGTGTCGGTTGTAACTGCCGATCAATTCCGCTTCGATGCTATTCATCTCTTTGCGTATTTCGGAGA
The DNA here is from genome assembly GCA_016872635.1 of Planctomycetota bacterium. Lineage (GTDB taxonomy): Bacteria > Planctomycetota > Planctomycetia > Pirellulales > Pirellulaceae > JBKCUI01. The sequence continues at coordinate 3,905 of VGZN01000323.1, forward strand.
CCGGAGGGTAGTACAAAAAACAGGCTCCGACGCTCGCGATCACCAAGCTAATGATGCTGATGCCGGCGATCACCGAGTTTGGCAACACAATATCCTGAAACCCTCGAGGCGGAAATCCTCGTGTTGATTCGGTTGCATCGCTTTTGGGGGTGGTATAGCAAAGGGCAGCCATCCATTGTTGATGCGGATCCACCGCTCGGAAAAGCATTCCAAAAGTGAGGATGCAAAGGATCGTTCCCGTTGCTATGATTTCGGCTGCATTGGTATTCTCGCGTAGAATTCGCCAAGCATTTGCTGGTAGGTTTGTGTCTTGACGGACGAATGGGTTGCAATAGCCATCGAACGCGTGCGTATGATCTGCCGGTTCGACGCCTTTCGGACTCAATGGGCGGTCGATCCCGTAGCTCATGACGAGAACGGTGGCGACTAAACAACCAAGCCAAACAGCGGTTGGCTTCAAGCGGTAGTGTTGGGCAATCCACAAGATCATCCCGAGGTTAATACCGGTGCCGAGCGTCAATAGAGTAAAAGATGCTGCGATCGAATTGCCGTGTTGGAACATGGATGCAACTTGGACGATAGCGGTCATCGGTGTGACGTAGGCCAACGTCGATACAGCAGCCATAGTGAGTGGCGCAAGGAGATCGTCTTTACCTGCAGCGCGTTGTAGCGTTCCGGCTGGAAGTGCGATGCTGAGGACCCCGACACCGAGGATAGCGATCCCGATATAAATTGAAGATACGCTTGTGGCTTGATGGAAAATCGACAATGCGACAGCCCCGACCCGTCGGATCCCGTAGGGCGTTTTCCGGATCGGTTCTGCTGGCAAGGCGCTGTTGGGAAAGAGTCGATCCCAAAGGATCCCCATGATGGTGATCAGGGTTAAAGAACACATGCAAAAGACGAAAATTGCCCATGGATCTGAGAGCGTCAGGCCATAGAGTACCGATATTGGATTGAACAGTGGAGCTGTTAATCCAAACGCGAGGATCGTGCCTCCAGAGATGCCGCTTTTCCGCATTTGAACCATGACGGGGATTACGCCTAGGGAACAGACCGGCAGAAGCATCCCGAGCAACCACGCCTGTGGCAATTGTCGCCATGAGTTCCCGCCAAAAAGCTGATAGGTTCCTTCTCGTCCGAGGATCCGTTCGAAAATCGCTGCAATCAACCAGCCGACGAGTATCGTTGGGCTCGCAGCAACCAAGGCTTGGGCCATGCGAAGCAGAGCCCCCCAAATCAGTGCGTAAATATCCATAACGCGCTCGACCCTTTGACGAAGGTGTTATTACTGCGGTGAATCGTACTCTTGCTGCAATGCTTGAAGTCGTTGAGACTCTCTAAAGCAGATCTGACTCAACTCATGTATCACAGACTGGATATCACGATTAGCTACGATATCGCGAAGTGCTTTTTTCGACTGAGCATCTTGTTTCAATCGGTCGGCGAATTGGGTCGACCACGAATCGATCCGTGAGAATGGCTCTCGCCCTAAATCGCTATCGGCGGCGAGAAAAGGTAGCCACAAAAAGAGATCTGCGAACTCATTACTGCTGGATACATTAGGATTGGAGGATGCGATATCGGGATCAGCGACCATGGCTTCAAGACGCGCGGATGCTTGGAAAAGACTGGTCGGCCAATGGGGTGGAAAGTGTTCGTGCTCCGTCTCGTGTCCGGTTGCCTTTGCAAAGTCTTTTTCAGATTGCGGACGGACACACCCGATCGCCAATGAAAAACTCAAATAAGTAATTCCCAGCACGAGGATTCCCTGCTGCTGGGTAAGAATCCGAGTGACATTTCGAAGAAAGCCACCGAGTTGCGATGTTTTGGGTGACGGAAGCATGGGAAACGGAATTGCAGAAAACGTGAATAGGGTTTTGGGCTTACAGCATGGGGACCGGGACAGCGTTGAGAACGGCATCGATAGCCTTTTCGACACCCGCAGAAATGCCGGAGAGGCGGACCGAAAGTACAGGGGCTGCGACTGATTGGACATCCTCGGGCATAAGGAAGTCTCGCCCCGCGAGCATCGCATGGGCTTGCGAGACTCGTTGCCATTGGAGCAGACCTCGCGGGCTCAATCCCAGAGCAAAGGAACGGTTATTGCGTGTGGTCTCGGCCAGATCGACAAGATACTCCCGAACGGGTTGCTCGACTGTGACGTTCGCTACCGATTGCTGCAATTGGAGCAAAGTGCCGTTGGGCAAGACCTCTCTC
>VGZN01000324.1 GCA_016872635.1 Planctomycetota bacterium
GAAGAGACAAACGATCGCTCCCTTGGATACGTAGCTTCACCAGTTTTTTTTGGACTTGTCCCAAGGCATCAAGTCGGGCGACAGTTTCCTGGCCCAGGTAACACCCCTTCTTGAAGGAAATCGAGCGTCGGTCGATCGACAATTCCTGAGGCAAATTTTTATCATCGCAATCGATCCCAACCCATGGCCAAAAGGCTTCGATGCGTTGCAACTCCCAATCAGATCGATGCGATGTATCGCTCTGGACTAATGCTCGCATCTCAAGCAACCCTCCCGTCGAAGCCACGGAAGTTGGGACGATTGCGAGCAGGCTCTCTTTACCAATCCACGGGGCGTGCACGCATCGGATTGCAATCCCTTGCAATGTGTATTCGATACAGGAATACGCAGACATTGGAACGGGGACACCTGGAAGGATCTTTGATGCTGACTTGGCATTCGGGAAAAGCAATGCCGAGAGTTCCGAACTACGGTCTACGACGACCGCATCTTCTCGAATGATATAGCGATCAAAGTGAGGAACCAATCGTTCTGCCTGTCCGGGTGCGGAAAGGAACCAAAGCGAATCTTTCCAACCGCAGACAATACCGTGGCTAAGGGTTCTTCCTTTGACATCGAGGACAAAAGTTTCGGCTGTTTGCCCCTCGGCGAGTGTCCGAAGATCCTGAGTGCAGAGATTGTTAGCGATCTTGCCCCGGTCCGCGCCGCATAACTCAATGACGGTCAATCCACCGATAGCGTATCCGTCCGACATACTATCACGATCTTTCTCAGTTCCTTGAAAACTCATCGATTCGCGATCGCATTTGCTGCGTGGAGGTTGCTAAACATTGAACAGGAAATGGCAAATGTCTCCATCCTGCATGATGTATGCCTTGCCTTCTGTCCGCATCCTGCCGTTAACGCGAATCTCCTTTTCCGAACCGAACTGCTCGAGATCTGCCAGGGAGTACATTTCGCAACGGATAAATCCTCGCTCGAAATCGGTATGAATAACACCGGCAGCCTGTGGGGCTGTGGCGCCGACTGGTATCGTCCAGGCTCTTATCTCTTTTTCACCTGCGGTAAAGTAACTGTGCAATCCGAGAGTCCGGTAGGCTTCGCGAGCAACGACTTGGAGGGCTGGTTCCTGTAGTCCAACAGCGGCGAGCATTTCGCTTCGATCCGGTTCATCGAGTTCTGCGATCTCTGCCTCGAGTTTTGCGCATACGGGGACGACGAGAGCACCACTCTTTGCTGCTGCGTCACGGACCTTAGTGACGATTGGGTCTTTGCCTTGCAAATCGGTTTCGTCGACGTTGGCGATATAAAGGATGGGCTTGGCGGTCATTAGTCCAAAGCTAGAAATGGCTTTCGCTTCCGCTTCTTCAAGCTGCAGTAATCTCAACGGGAGCTCTTTGTTCAGATGCTCCATGCATTTCTGGATCGCGCTCACTCGAAGTTTAGCTTCTTTATCACCAGTTTTCGCGGCCCGCTCTGCCTTGGGGAGCGCCGCTTCCAGACTTTGGATGTCTGAAAACAGCAATTCCATTTCGATGGTTTCCATATCCGCAACAGGATCGACTTTGCCGGCGACGTGAATCACGTCTGGATCTTCAAAGCATCGGACCACTTGCAAAATCGCATCGACCTCTCGGATGTGGCTGAGAAATTTATTCCCCAACCCTTGGCCTTCGCTGGCCCCTTTCACGATCCCAGCGATGTCCACCAACTTGAACATAGCAGGGATGATTTTCTGGGTCTTGATGAAGTCTTGGATCCGATTCAAGCGTTTATCCGGAATGCTAACGATTCCTTCGTTGGGCTCGATCGTGCAAAAAGGGTAATTGGCCGCTTGAGCCCCCTGCGACCCGGTCAGTGCGTTGAACAGAGTACTCTTTCCGACGTTAGGTAGGCCGACAATTCCTGCTTCCATGATGATTGATTCCTAGCTTTCGTGGCGCAACAAAGGGAACAGGATCACATCGCGGATGCTTCGGGAGTTGGTTAGCAGCATCACCAAACGATCGATGCCGATACCGAGCCCTCCGGCAGGTGGCATGCCATGTCGCAGCGCACGAATAAAGTCCGTGTCCATTTTGGCCATGGAGTCCTCTTCAGCCATTCCATCGAGTTGCGTTTTGAAGAGATCTTCTTGCAAAATTGGGTCATTTAGTTCGGTATACGCGTTGGCGAGTTCCATCCCATGGATGAACAGCTCGAATCGTTCCGCGATATTTGGATTGTTGCGACTTCGCTTGGTCAACGGGCATAGCGATGCAGGGTAGTCGGTCACGAAGATGGGTCCGATCAACGCATCTTCCACTTTTTCTTCGAAGACTTCACTCACAACGACATCGGGATGCTTGCCATCCGGCTGCAATCCGATCTTCCGCGCTAATTTGACAATTCCTTCGTGGTCGCTGATTTTGAGACCAGTGTGCTCTTCGAACAGTTCCGTGTAGGTGCGTCGCGCGAACGGTGGGGTGAAGTCGATCGGTAGGTCGCCCCACATCAGCTGGAAACCTTGGCCGGTCGCTTGAATCGCCTCGACAATGATTTGCTGGGTCAAATCCATCATGGTGCGGTAATCGGCGTAAGCCCAATACAGCTCGATCATCGTAAACTCAGGATTATGCTTTGGGCTGATTCCTTCATTGCGATAAACGCGTCCCATTTCATAAACGCGTTCAATCCCACCAACGAGCAGTCGTTTCAAGTGCAACTCGAGAGCGATGCGCAAAAACAACTTCATGTCGAGCGCGTTATGATGGGTCAAGAACGGTTTGGCCGCGGCACCACCGGCGATGGTGTGCAACGTTGGACCTTCTACCTCCACAAACTCGTGCTTGGACAACGTGCTTCGAATGGACTGTATGATCTTGGTTCGCTTCAAAAACGTCTGGAGCGAATCCGGATTGTAGGTCAGATCGAGATACCGCATGCGTTGGCGGAGTTCCGGGTCCTGCAGGCCCGCATGCTTCTCCGGGGGTGGCTCAAGCGTTTTCGTCATGAAGTGCAGTTTCAGCGCGAATACGGTCAATTCGCCCGTGTTGGTTCTGCCCAGTCGTCCATCGACTCCGATCAAATCCCCGAAATCCAACGACTTGGTCAGTTCAAAATCCTCGTCCGGCAAATGCCCCTTGGGGATCATGATCTGAATGTCGCCGGTGAGGTCCCGAATATTGAGGAAGACCAACTTTCCAGCCGTCCGCATCAAAATGATCCGTCCCGCAACGCGAATATTTGGGCCGATCTCTTCACCGGGGCCTTGGGTAGCCTTCCATGCCTTGTAATCGATTGCTTCTGGGCCACCAAAATCGGGAAGGGGAATCGTAGTCCCATCTGCCTTTTTGAACAGAATCTGCGGAATTAAGGCATGAGCGGCGCGGATGAACGAGCGGTCGTCGAATCGGTGGCCCCAAGGATCGAGACCGGAAGCTTCGATTTTCTTGAGTTTTTCAAGCCTCGCCGCTTGGTGTACGCCTAGTTCGGAGTTGTCGAGTGGCTGAGAATCAGACATCTTGTTTGGATTGTGGATAGAGAAATTGGTCGGATCCGGGATCGGAGAATGCCGGGTGCGCGGAAGGGCCAGGGTGGCAGATTGTAAGTGATAACGCCGGAAAACCAAGCGTTGATCCGCCTCCCGGTTACAGATCCTGAAACCTTGAAACCTGCAAAAAGAACGGTAGACGAAGCATTATGGACTTGTTCGCTCACGCTGAAGAAGCCAATCGGGACCGGGCCCTACCACTGGCCGCACGGCTGCGCCCGCGGACTCTTTCCGAAATGGTGGGGCAGCAGCACATTCTAAGAGAAGGGAAACTCCTACGCCGACTGGTTGCCGCTGGAAGGATCCAGTCCATCCTTTTCTACGGACCTCCGGGAACTGGCAAGACAACGTTGGCCAGACTCCTCGCCTCGGAAACCAAAGCCGCCTTTCGGCAAATCAATGCAGTGACAAGTGGCATCAAGGAACTTCGCGAAGCCTTGGACTGGGCCCGCGACGAAGTATCTGTCAGTGGTGCTCGCCCAATCCTTTTCATCGACGAAATACACAGGTTCAATCGCTCGCAACAAGACGCATTGCTACCCGATGTCGAGTCGGGAACCATCGCATTGGTGGGCGCCACGACCAGCAACCCTTTCTTCTCCGTCAACGGTGCTCTTCTGAGTCGATCCCAAATTTTCGAACTAAATCCGCTCGGCGAGGACGATCTCGTACAACTCCTTGATCGCGCCATCCACGACAAACAATTAGGATTTGGGAAATTCCAAATCCAAGCCGAGCCCGAAGCTCTGCGCTGTTGCGCTCGCATCGCTGAAGGGGACGCACGCCGAGCCCTTAATGCGTTGGAAGTCGCCGTTCTTTCCACCATGCGATTTCCACTTTTGCTTTCCGTCGAGTTGATGCAGGAGAGCATGCAAAAGAAGGTCTTGCAATTCGACCCATCTGGAGATGGGCATTACGATATGGCGAGCGCTCTGATCAAAAGCCTTCGAGGTTCAGATGCCGATGCCGCTTTGTATTGGTTGGCACGGGCCATCGAAAGTGGGGAAGAAGTACGATTCTTAACTCGCCGATTGGTCATCTTTGCAAGTGAAGATATCGGGAATGCTGATCCGCATGCGTTACCACTTGCTGTAGCGACCATGCAAGCTTGCGAATTTGTTGGACTACCTGAGTGCCAGTTGAATCTCTCACAAGCCGTCATCTACTTGGCGTTAGCACCCAAAAGCAACTCCGCCACCATCGCCATCATGAACGCGAGAAAAGAGGTACGAGAGGGATCGATCATCCCAGTCCCGGTCCACCTGCGCGATGGTCACTACTCGGGTTCGAAATCGATCGGCCACGGGGTAGGCTATCAATATTCGCATGACTCTCCAGACGGGATCGCAGCCCAAGACTACCTAGGCGTCAAGCGACAGTTCTATGAGCCGGTTGAGCGAGGTGCCGAAACGGATTTGGCACAGCGGTACCGTTCCATCAAGGAATTGCTTCAAGGCCCAAAAGATTCGTAACCGCCGAGGCCATCAACGCTAGGCGAGACAGTCGGAAGAGTAGACAGTCGGTAAACAATCGATGAAAGCTTTTCAATTCCGCGGCGCAGCGATCGAAAGGTCCGATCAAAACGATTCGCTTGGGCTTGGAAAGCCTCCCGATTTGACTTGGGCTTGATACTCCTTGATCGCCTCAGTCGCCATCGTCTTAAGATCGGCAACCTTTCGAACAAATTTTGGGATATAGCCGCTGTTCCAACCCAGCAAATCGTTAGTCACCAAGACTTGGCCATCGCAATGCGGCCCGGCGCCGATGCCGATGGTTGGGACACTCAGTTTGCTGGTCGCCTCACGTGCCAAGTCCGCTGGAACGCACTCGATAAGCACTGCAAAACAACCCGCGTCCTGAGCGGCGAACGCATCGCGCATCAGTCTTTCGGAATCTTTCTGCACTCGGTAACCACCGAGTGCATGCACACTTTGCGGACGAAGGCCAATGTGAGCGATCGTAGGTATTCCGGCATCCACCATCGCTGCGATTGCTTGGGCCTGTTGATGCCCCCCCTCCATCTTCACCGCGTGGCATTGAGTCTCTTTCATGACCCGCGCCGCAGACTCGACCGTATGCGCGATGCTGATCTGCCCCACGGGAAAAGGAAGATCCACCACGACCATCGCCCTCGAAGCAGCTCTCGCGACCATCTCACCGTGATAAATCATTTGGTCAAGCGTAACAGGAATGGTCGTCTTATGGCCTTGGACAACCATGCCGAGAGAGTCGCCGACGAGCAAGCAATCGATGCCTGCCTTGTCGAGCAATTGCGCGGTTGGAAAATCGTATGCCGTCAGCATGGTGATGCGATCACCGCGGCGTTTCATCGCTAACAAAGTACGAACGGTGACTGAAACGTCCTGTTCCGCCATAGTGATTTCGATGCTATCTAATACTGGATAAAAGTGACTGAAAAGGAATCTACGTTTTTTGCGAATACAAATTATCTTAAAAATGCAAGCCACCGAAAGGATGATACCGAACGACGAGCACCGTCCACCACGCCGGACTGAGCACGTGCACGAGACGAGATCTTTGGTCGCGCTGGCTAGAACTCATGATAATACTTCAATGCGGGT
>VGZN01000325.1 GCA_016872635.1 Planctomycetota bacterium
CGCTACTTAGGAGGTCCACGCATTCTAATAAGGAATTCCCATATTGTGGACGTGCGGATCAGTGCAATCAGACCCAAAATCCGTCTTGACCCATATTTTGTCACCTTCGTACACTCTCCGCATTACTTAAGTTGCCGCCATGAACAGGTCGCTCTCAGGATGGGAGTGGCTCGGCGAAAAAAACTTCTGGGGTCCGCACCCCGCCTCACCGTCGCATCATTCACGAGGAATACCATGCGAAAGACCCTAAGAATCCAAGGTCACACGTCTCGTTTATCGCTTCGTCGCTCCCTGTGCATGGGGCTTGCAATCGGTGTTGCTTCGACGTCTGGTTCCTTCATGCATGCCCAAGATCGTTCCGGTGCGAAGGGGGCCCAGCCAAAGGTCGCAGCACAACCGGCCTCAGTGTCGAAAGGTCTAAAGGATGCCGATATTGGCCCCGCGGTCGTTGCATTGGTGAATGGCCAGCAGATCACTTTGCAGGATCTCGCACAGCAATGTGTACTGCGTCATGGCGAAACGATCCTGGAGAATATGGTCAACAAGTACATGCTTCTCCAAGCATGCCAACAACGAAATATTGAGATCACCCCAAAAGACGTCGACGATGAGATCGCGCGTGTTGCGGCGAAATTCAATCTCAATGTCCCGATGTATCTGAAGCTTTTGCAAGACGAACGAAACATTACTCCTGAGCAATATGCTTCCGACATTATTTGGCAAATTCTTGCCCTTCGACGCTTAGGCAAGGACTTGATCCAAGTCTCCCCACAAGACATTGATCGCGCGTTCCAGAGCGAGTTCGGCCCGAAGGTTCAGGTGCGCATGATTGCATGCCGAGAGCTCGAGAAACTACAAAAACTGCACGAGCAAGCTGTCGCGAATCCCGATGAGTTCAAAAAACTGGCGCTTCAGAGCGAAGACCCTCAAAGCGCTAGTGTTGAAGGGCTTCTGGAGCCGATTCGAAGGCACTCGAGTGATGATCAATTTGAGGAAATTGCGTTTTCATTGCAACCAGGTCAGGTCTCGAAAATCTTCAAGGCCGGGGATGGGTATGTTACGCTTCAGTGTGTGCGGCACTATCCACCTGCAAATCCACCTGCGGCACAAATGGTTGAGATTCAAACTCGAATTAGGACCGAACTCGAAGAGCAAAAACTGCGTGATTCCGCGGAGAAAATTTATACCGAGCTGCGGAGTAAAGCGCAGATCACCGTGGTGCTTGGCAAGCCGGAGTTGCAAGCACAATACCCGGGGGTAGCTGCAATCATCAATGGGCAGAGCGTTTCCATGGAACTACTCGAAAAAGAGTGTGTCAAACGTTTTGGATCGCAAATCCTCGAAGGTGAAATCAATCGCAAGCTCGTGGAGGACGCTCTCTCCAAGGCCCAACATCAAGTTAGCCAAGCGGAAATCGACTTGGAGATTCGCAATACGGCAGAGTTCTACGGTTATGTGAACGCAGATGGGTCTCCAGACATCAATCGCTGGATTGCAGATGTTCTCAGCGAAGAAGGAAAGACAGTCGACCTGTATGTTCGCGATGCGGTTTGGCCAACGATTGCGCTAAAGAAACTCGTTGCGGATAAATTGCAGGTTACGGATGAAGATCTCCAAAAGGGATTTGAAGCGAATTTTGGTCAAAGGGCAGAAGTCCTTGCGATTGTCATGAGCAATCAACGAACTGCTCAAGAGGTATGGGAAATGGCCCGTAACCGTCCGACCGAGCAATTCTTCGGCGAACTGGCTTATCAGTTCTCGGTCGAACCAAGTTCCAAAGCGAATTATGGGAAGGTACCACCCTTGCGTCGCCATGGTGGTCAACCCAACCTCGAGAAAGCCGCATTCTCGCTCAAGTCTGGAGAGATGTCCGGAATCATCGAGGTGGGTGGGCAGTATGTGATTTTGCGGTCTCAGGGGTATACCAATCCAGTAGTTCAAGATTTCAACGCCGTCAAAGATGAACTGACCAAGGAATTAAAGGAAAAGAAAACACGCGCCGAAATGGACAAGTATATGTCCAAGCTGATCGCGGATGCGCAGATTACGAACTTTCTCAATCCAAAGAAGAGCCGTGTTGGTGCCGTCGAAACTCAAGCTTCCCTCGAGGAATTGAAGAAGGTTCAAGTTAAGCGATGAGCGACTTGAATAAACGGATGAATGCAACGCGCCGTTGGGTTCCATGCCATCGGCGCATGGCGATCGATATCTCGATCGCCTCAAAGTCTGTACCGAGCTTTCCGCTGATTCGGACAATGCAATTGCAGCGCGTTGATGCGGCACGGCGTGCTTCCTCAAGCCGCATCGGTTTGACGGCGCTGTTCCTCCATGGTTATAGTCGTGTTTGTCACGAAGTCCCTGAGCTTCGCGATATTTATGTTGCGTTGCCCACCCCATATCTGTATCGGCATCCCCACGTTGTCGCGTCTGTCACGATACATCGACACGATGAACAAGGAAACGAACGCTTGATCTGGGGGCGAATCCAATCTCCGCATCAACTCGATATCGATTCCGTCCAAGCCAGTGTGGATCGTTTTTCGTACGGTTCGATCGATGAAGTGTTTGCTGACGGATTGCGTATGGAGCAAAGGCCTGCAATCCTGAGACGTGCGACATGGTGGCTATTGACTCGGTGCTGTGGGCGCAAGCGTGCAAAACATGTTGGGACATTCAGCATTTCTAGTTTAGGGCAATTCGGAGCGCTCAACGGACATCACCCACTGGTCACCACGAGTAGTCTCGCGATCGGTCCCCTCGATCGGGATGGGAGATGCGATGTTGCTTTGATCTGCGACCATCGCGTGATCGATGGAGTACTAGCGGCCAAGGCCTTGCAGAGGCTCGAAACCCTACTGCTGGAACTGGCCGATGGCCTCGGGCATTCGCAACCGCTTTCCTCTGCGGCGTGAAATCGATGGTAATTTGAGTCGTCGCGATTTCACCAATTCGAGTTGGGAATCGGATATACTAAACCATCGACGGCCATCTCAAATGGAACTCAACCCGTGCGAGTTCTAGCGTGAGGCGGAGGTTCTCGCCTTTCCGCTCATTCTCTCGCTACGTTGTTTCCACACGACACCCCCCCACACGATACCCCCCCACACGATATCCATCAAGGACTCCCGCTATGAGCTTGCCTGTTGTGAACCACCCCCCCGTTTCTCGATCGCAGATTATCCCTCGACGGTCCTTCATCGGTCGAACGTCGGCATTAGCGGTTGGCGCTTTTGCCATGCCAGCCATCGTACGTGCGAGTGTCCTCGCCCAAGAACTCCATGTTGCCGTCGTCGGAGTGAATGGGATGGGATGGTCGGATCTATCGAGCGTAGGATCTCATCAGAAAGTAAAGTTTGTTGGTTTCTGCGACATCGATTCGAATCGTTTCGAACAAGCGGATAAAGGGTTCCCTGGCGTTCCACACTTCGCGGACTATCGAGAGATGCTGAGCAAACTCGGAAATAGTGTCGACGCCGTCATTGTCTCAACACCGGATCACATGCATGCTCCCGCCGCGATGATGGCGATGGAAATGGGCAAGCATGTCTACTGTCAAAAACCTCTAACCCATACCGTTTGGGAAGCTCGACAAATGCGGCTCTTGGCGGAACGTAAGAATTTGACGACGCAAATGGGGAACCAAATCCACTCGGCAAAAGAGTATCGACTCGGTGTCCGATTAATTCACGATGGAGCGATCGGCAAGGTCAAAGAAGTACATTCATGGGTGGGAGTTCAAGGCCGTCAGTACTGCAATCGAACGGATCGACCGACTGCTGCCGATGTGCCTGCAAACGTGAACTGGGACCTATGGCTAGGTGCAGCTCCGGAGCGTCCTTTCGCTCCTGATGTTTATCACCCCTTCAAATGGCGGGACTGGCAGGATTTTGGTTCGGGGGCTCTCGGAGATTTTGGTTGCCATATCCTCGACCCGGTTTTTGGTGCTGTAAAGCTGACCGCGCCGATGAGCATCATCGCCCAGAACGATGGCACCACGAACGAGGTTTGGCCCGGACCCGAGACGATCACCTACACCTTTCCTGGAACCGTATACACCGCTGGCAATGAACTTCGTGTGATTTGGCGAGATGGTGGGCTCAAGCCACCTCGTGACCTTGCACAGCTACCCGAAGGAGTCGAGTTACCCGGAGCAGGTTCCTTGTTTATTGGCGAAGGAGGCACTATGGTCCTGCCGCACGTTGGTATGCCAGCCCTCTACCCAAAGGACAAATTCGCTGCGAGAGCTCAACCGGAGGTCCAAGGAACCAACCATTGGCATGATTGGGTGGACGCTGTCATCGCAGGCAAGAAGACAACCGATGGCTTTGAAGTTGCCGGGCCACTCACTGAAACCGTGCAACTCGGGAACATTGCTGCACGAATGCCCAGCAAACTACTTCAGTGGAACGCAAAGGAATTGAAGTTCATGAATGAGCCAAACGCGAACCCGATGCTTACAAAAACCTACCGCAAGGGATTTGAGGTCAAAGCGGTGAGCTGAGACCGTCGTCTATGGCGTTCCTGTTTTTGATTGTTACTTTCACCAATTTCAATGCCAGCCGAGGCAATCCACAAATCATCCATGACACCTCAACAAATAGCAGAATCTCTCGGAGTTCAATTTTCCAAGCAGCAGCCTGGGTATTTAGCGATGGTCGTGCGTACAGGCAATCTTCTGATGACTTCGGGGCACGTGAGCGATATGAAGGGGAAGCTCGGTGCTGGTCTTACTGTCGATCAAGGCAAGCTGGCGGCGAGAGAATGCGCCGAAAAGATTCTCAACTCGGTCTGGAACTTCCACGGGACGTTGGACGGACTCCGTGTCCTGAAGCTCTTGGGTTGTGTGAACTCGACCTTGGAGTTTCATGAACAGCATTTGGTGGTGAACGGATGCAGTGATTTGCTCCATGAAATCTACGGAAAGAACACCAATGGATTTCACGCTCGCAGCGCTCTAGGATTCGCTCAGATTCCTACTGGCTCTGCCGTCGAGGTCGAAGCGATTTTTGAGATCCTTTAATCGAGCTACTTGTTCTGTTCGCGACGAAGCAACGATTAGCGTCGACGTTTTTTCTTGCCCTTGGTTTTCCCGTTGGGCTTGAACCTGCCATCGTCGGCTTTCTTGCGGCTCTTCCGCGCGACAGGCTCGGCATGATAAGTGACTTTCTCCAGACGGAACAGTAGCTGACGCCGTGCTAAGTTCACGCTTTCGATGCGGACGATGAGTTCGTCCCCCAATCGAAAGCGATTCCCTGTACGGTAGCCCTCAAGCGTATGTGTATCTCGATCGAATCGATATCTGTCTTGCGGTAAACGCTCGGTGGGTATCAATCCGTCTACGGGGATTTCAACGCCGCGGACAGTCAGTCCATTGGCACGGACTCCGGAGACGATACCGGTCAGCATCTCGCCGATTTTCTTCTCGAGGAAGTGCAGCAGTTTGACTCGCACTAACTCTCGTTCCGCGTTCTCAGCGGTTTGCTCAGTGTTGCTGCACTGCTGACCAATCGTTTCTAAGACTTCGCTATTTTCTTTGGCATTTTTTCCTTCGATCAGTTTTTCAACGATGCGATGAACAACGAGGTCCGGATAGCGGCGAATGGGACTGGTAAAGTGGCAGTAGTGGGACATGTTGAGCGCATAGTGCCGCTCGAACGCGCATTGGTAAACAGCCTTGGACATGCTTTTGAGAATCGCGTAGTTCACTGCATATTCGGTGGTCTTTCCTTTGACCGAATCGACAACACGTTGGATTTCAAAGCGATCCTGCATGTCCTCGGCGGGGATGCCAAGGGCTCGTACGAACTCCGTGAGTCGACGAATCTTCAGCCGGTCGGGAGGCGCATGAGCTCGTCTCAAGAACGGAAGTTGGAGGGAGTCGAGCCAACTCGCGACTGCTTGGTTGGCGGCGAGCATGAACTCTTCGATGATTTGGTGGCTCTCGGTGTATTCGACCACGTGTGCCCCTTTGACCTTGCCGATGCGATCCAAATCGATTTTGACTTCGGGCAACGTGAGTTCGACGGACCCATTCCGTTTTCGGATGGATCGGAGAAGCATTGCCAAGGCATGCATGTCCGCGACCAGTTGGAA
>VGZN01000326.1 GCA_016872635.1 Planctomycetota bacterium
GTTGTCGATGATATCCTCGTAGGTCAAATGGATATCTTTATCGATGTCGTGGCCGAATCGTCTCGCGATGGCGAGGTAGCCTGTCGCAATAATTCCCTCGCTACGCTGCGGATCGGGAGCGTTTTCGAAGAGGAGATCCCCGGCAATCTGCATCTTGATGAATTGATCGTAGGGTAAATCACGATTGAACGCGTCGAAGACCCAATTGCGGTAACGCCAAGCATGCACGAGTGGACGATCGGTGTTTTCACCGGCGGTGTCGGCGTACCGCACTACGTCGAGCCAACGGCGTCCCCACTGCACCCCGTATTGCGGCGATTCGAGGAGTTGTTCGATGACTCGGCTGGTTGCGTTACTCGAGGAATCGCTAACAAACGCGTTCATTTCCTCCGGTGTTGGAGGCATGCCGACAAGGTCGAAACTGACACGTCGCAACCAAGATCGACGGTCGGCGGGCGAGCTTGCAGAAATTCCACGCTCGTCCAAAACTGCATCGATCGCTTGATCGATCGATGTTGAAGAAAAGCCGTTTGCGAGCATGGGCAACGGTTGGAATGCCCACCACGATTGGGCTTGGTCTGCCGTCATACCACCAATTTTTGATGGCGAGATTCGAGGGTCTGGAGCGCCCATCCGCACCCATGCTTCAAGGATTTGAATCTCATCCTTGGAGATTTTCCCAGAGGGAGGCATTTCCAGATCTTCATAGCGGATGGCCGCGATAAGGAGGCTTTTGTCCGGTTCACCAATGGAGATTGGCGAACCAGACTCACCACCTTTTTCCCAGCCCGATTTGGTATCTAGCGCCAACCCCCCTTTGGTCTTTTCACCGCTATGGCATTCATAGCAATGTTTTACCAATACAGGTCGCACCTTTGCCTCAAAGAAATCAGTACCCTCGTCGGCGCAGGAAGCTGTGGAAACGAAAATCCACAGCAAAAGGGGTATGGCAGGAGCGGAACGCCACATGATTGACTCCGAAGCGTTGGCAGGAAGGAAGGCCTTATTGTACTACCTGTCACAGAGTCAGTGGTAGTTATCTCTCGAATCCGCCCGTTTTTACCAAATCTGCTATCGCCAAATCGGCAAGGTGGCCTCGTTTCACATGGTTGCGCAGCCCCGTTGTCTTAGAGCTTTCCACTTTGTCCATGGAGTAAGTTAGCACTCGAGGGGTGGGTGCCTCAGACAACGCCAACCTCGTATGGAAACGAATACTATGCATCCTTGGATCGATGCTATCGCGATTCAATGCGGATTCGAAATGCGATTCAGCGTTGCGCGGGAATTGCGGGGAAACGGAGTTCAATGACACTGTTCCTGGAGGGGTTGGCAGTGGAGTCGAAATCGCACTCAAGGTTGCAGAGGATGAACCCTCATTGACCCATCCGGCTGCCCACGCAGGAGGAGGATCCGCAATGCCCTGGGGGTTTGTGTTTCCCGTGGTCAAAGCGAACGAGCTCGTTAGTGTTGCCGCACCGCTGCGGCCGTTTGCGTACTTGTAAACACGATCTTTTCCGCTATCGACAACCCAGATGTCTTGCGTGGCATTCGAGGGATCGACCGTAATGCCTGTGGGGCGTGAGTTCGCTGAATTAAGCGTCCAGGAAGTTGCGCTACCTGTGACGAGCCCGTTTGCACCGAGCGCGTAACGAAAGACAGTGTCGGTAGCCGCATCATTGACGACCCAAAGGTAACGGATGTTATTTGTAACGCCAAAGACGACATCTTTCGGGTTCGTGTTCCCTGTAGCCAGTGCAAATGACGTGGCTGTTGCCGTACCTGATGTCAGGGCTGCAGCATTGGCATAGTAGTAAACGCGGTCCGCACGGGAATCTACAATCCAGATATTGGTGCCGTCCGTCGCTAACCCTTCCACGGTCGCATTGGAAGCTAGCGTTCCAGCCGTCCAAGACCCCAATAGTGTCCCGGTGTTAGTGTAGACATAAACTTTTTTGTTATTGTCTACAATCCAAAGTTTCGTACCGGCACTGGTGGTTGCTATTCCTCTTGGTGCAGTGTTACCGCTGTTGATTGCGTAGTTCTTAATCGCCGCACCATTGCTGTCGTAATGGTAGTTTCGATCTGGGTTACCATCGTCGACGACAAAGAACTTCGTGGGTGGCTCCACGTCGTTATCCAGGTTGGTTACAGAAAAATCTGCTGGATTGATTCCGTTGTAGAGAGTGTCTGTCGAGGTCGACGCAGCGATTGCAACGGTGTACGCAATGTTTCCGTCTAAAATCGTATCGTCTACACCTGTAACGGTGATGGTAACGGGTTGGTTCCAATTCGCTGCCGAGAATACGATTTGGCTTTGGCTGACAGTCCCCTCGGTGGTGTCCGACGAGTTCACAGCAACAGTGACGTTTGCGGTTGGCTCAGAGTTCAACTTGATGGTGAAACTGGTGCTCGCCCCCGACTCGGAAGTCGTAGTAGATGTGAGAGCACTCACGGTGATCCCAGCAGTGTCATTGTCCGTGTTTGTGAGTGATGAATCTGCTGGATCGATACCGTTGTAGCGAGAATCTGTCGAGGATGTTGAACCGAATAGGATGGAGTAAGCAATATTCCCGTCATCGATATTATCGTCGATGCCTGTCACGGTCACAGTTTGAGGAATATTCCAATTACTCGGAGTGAATGTGATGCTGCTCACATTCACCGAACCTTCGGTAACGTCATTTGAGGAGACGGGTACCGTAACATCCGAAGTTGGTTGAGCGAGCAATGAGACTTGAACGGTTACCGTACCGCCGGCCTCTGTGGTAGCAGTGGCACTGGGGGGAGAGATAGAAACACCAGCGGTTCCTGCAAGGAAATCAAGAACTCGTTTGAGGAATACTGCTTGATTGTTTGGACTCGCGGCCGATGTGCTGATCGATTCGAAGGGGACGGCAAGGAAGACGACACCAAAGCCGCCTGATGCATAGTCACCACGGTACGAAACTGCCGTAAATGGATTGGTGGTTGTGGTCAATCCATGGGTCAACAGACCGGTAGCTCCCGGTGCTGGAGTCAAAGCGTCGACATAAAGCGATGGGTAATCAACGGGTTTGGCGATTGCCAAGCTCATGCCATTGGTAATCGGATTTCCTGCAACACCGTTCTCGGTGTGGTTCGCGTTAATCACATCGTTCGTGAAGGTTGAAACCTTCAAATAGTTTTGCCGGAAGGAGGCCGCGTTCGCGTCCGAGCCAAAGTTGTACAGGATGTCTTGGCCGGAGACCAACATACGTCCGCCACCGTTGAGGTAAGCGGCGATTTGCGTTTGTTCGCTGGCTGATAGTCCAGCGGCGAGGGTTGCTGTCGAGGTCGAATAGTCGTAACCCGTATTCCAGATAACTGTCTGGTATGCAGCCAACTGCGTGGACGCAGGCGTGTTGCCAACCGTCGATGAGTCCCAAACATCAAAATCGAGACCGTTCGCGGTCAACGCATTCTTGAAGTAAACATCGTAAGCGGCCCCCAAGTCATCGTCGACGAACAATATCGCTGCAGGTGCCGAAGTAACGAAGGAAAGTACTGAGGATGTAGATGTATTCCCCGCCGCATCCGTCGATTGGACTTGATAGTAATACGTGGTTCCGGGTTGAAGTCCTGACAGAGTCGCGCTGTGAGCCGTGGAAAGGGTCGTGTTGATGTTGGATTGATCGAGATTGTTTGAACTCGTCCCAAACAAAACTACGGTAGTTGACGATTCATTGGTGTTCCAGTCAATACGGCTGGTCAATCTCTGGGGCGATGCGGTGATATTGGTAAGAGTCGGTGCGAGCAAATCGACGGTCGCGTTGGTGGACTTGCTGATGGCGGTACACGTTGCGGTGATCGTGTCACCGTTGGAAACCGCAAGGCTTCCGTCTCCCGCAGCGGACGAGGTAAGCAAACCAAAACTACCTGAAAATACTCCCGTATTGATACCTGTCTCCGTAAGAGTGATCGATTCAGGAGTCAGCTCACTAGAGCTTTGAACTGTAATTTGAAGTGTATCCGCGAGGGATGAGCTCGAATTGGCAGCGGCGTATGTTACCGTCACGCTTGCCGTTGACGGAGCTCCGTAGACACTTTTGTCGAGCACTATCGAACTGGCTTGCTGCAAGGCTGCATAGACGTTGAGACGACCTCCGGTCAGCGTTTTGCCGGCGAGCGACGCTGTGGGCGTCGCGCTATTTAAGATGGCTGTTTTGATACTCGAGGCGCTGACGCCGGCCGGCTGTACGGATGCATATAGCGCAACTGCGCCCGTCACATGGGGTGTCGCCATCGATGTTCCGTTATAGCTCGCGTAGGTATTCGTCGGCACTGATGAATTGATGCTCACACCGGGAGCCCCGATATCCACGGTCGTCGCGCCAAAGCTAGAGAAAGATGCGATTGCACCGGTATTGCTGATCGCGGCAACCGCGATCACGGAATCATAGGAAGCGGCAGTCTGCGTGGAGGTACCGACTGTCGTGTTGTAGTTGGACGGGTACGAGGCAGTGGTGTCGTTGTTCGTCGTCGAATTCCCAGCTGCAGCCACGAACAGGATGTTGCTTTTCGCACTTCGGATGATCGCATCGTGAAGGGATTGGGAGTATCCTCCGCCCCCCCACGAATTATTCGTCGCAACGATGTTGATACCATGACGTGACTTGAGGTCGGTCAAATAATCCAGGGCTTTGACGGCATTCGCAGTCGACCCACCATTGGTCCCGAGGAACTTGGTAGAGATCATTGTTACGTCCCAATTGACACCAACGACTCCAGCTCCGTTCCCACCATCTCCACCGATCGTACCGGCTACGTGGGTCCCGTGCGAGTCACCACCTGCGTCGTACACGGTTTTGTCATTGTTGACAAAGTCCCAGCCATTCACGTCATCGACGTATCCGTTTCCATCATTGTCGATACCGTCATTAGGTGTCTCGAAGGGGTTGACCCAAATGTTATTTACCAAATCAGGATGGGTCGTTTGAACCCCTTCGTCGATGATGCCCACGACGACGCTTGATTTACCGACGATGTTATCGTTCCATGCCTTCTCCGCCTGGCTGCCGAACGCGTTGGTGGTACCGACTGGACCGACCGCTGCAGGTGAATCGTCGCCGTACATACCCCAAAGGGATCCATTGGAGTAGTAGGTATCGTTGCTTACGAAAGCAGGCTTGTAGATGTAATTAGGTTCCGCATACGCAACAAATGGGTTGTTTGCGAGTGCAGCGAGCGCTTGAGGCACCGTGACGCCGTTACCTAGGGAGACCCTCTCCATTTGCCCCAATCCTGAGGCCTGCATCGTCTTGGTGAATATCTGTTCCGACAAAGATCCGTTGGTGGAGGCACGGGCCATTCCGCGTTGGGAAACGTTGGCACCGGGCAAGTATTGGACCAGAATTTCGTTGGGGATGTATTCGCCGACGATCGGTCGTGTCGACCAACTCAGGTCAGCAGCCATGAGTCGCCGGAACTCGAGATGCTCGAACCCTTGAGCGAGCTTACGGTATCGAATCCCCTTTTTTTGAAATTCGGCGCTCCGTGAACGACCTACGAACAGCTTTCGTTTGCTCGACATGACTTAGGTTTCCCTGAGTAGGAGTATGAACCAACATGAAAGAGCGTGCTTCCTATTCCTGCCCCATCGATTGTCATCGAAGGGTTTTGTGTAGAACGGGGAATGGGAGTGTTAGGTCACTCCAATATTGGATTACAGATTGGCCATGTCAATGTGGTTGAGGATGTAGTGCCAAAAAAAATGGGTGCACCATTGTGGACGTGAAGTTGCGAAGCAACGAAACGAGTTTGAAGCAAGTTCCATTGCGAAAAATCGAGTGAATTGGGGCACGCGTACCGCAAGGAGTAGTTGTCAGTTCGAGTTGCATAGTGTCTGAAAGCAGCAAGGCCCTAGCCGGTGGTGTGGTGATCGTCACGTAAATCATGCTCTTCGTGGCGGGGTCTAAGGTAACGCGGGACACCGACGGCTAGCGCCAAAATCGCTTACGCATCAACCACAAACGCTTGCGTTAAACAGCCACCGTGAGCAGCAAGGCCCTAGCCGGTGGTGTGGTGATCGTCA
>VGZN01000327.1 GCA_016872635.1 Planctomycetota bacterium
CGCGCGTCGC
Source organism: Planctomycetota bacterium (assembly GCA_016872635.1). Taxonomy (GTDB): domain Bacteria; phylum Planctomycetota; class Planctomycetia; order Pirellulales; family Pirellulaceae; genus JBKCUI01. The sequence goes on from VGZN01000327.1 coordinate 11, forward strand.
TGTGCTGCCTCCGTTTCGGCTACGCCTCAACTCCAGCAGCACAGCGATCCCGAATCCCTTACCCAAACATTACTCGCATAACAGCTGGACAAAAAATGGGGGCACTTCAACTCCATCTCATAAGCGGGGCGCGGCAATTGGTGGATCCAAACGAAATGAGCCCCAGGGAGCATCCAGCGGTTTTCTAGCACTGGTTCGGTTGGCCTCGTAGCTTCTAAGGATGATCAGACCATAGGAGTGCGATTTTAGGTGCGTTTGCCAGTTTGCCGTCGCGGAGCAACAGATCTGGATCACGAACAAACGCCTCCGATGGTACAATCTCGCTCGACGGAAGAGTTAGCAATGCGCTACCTTTAGCATCTGCCCCATCAGGCACAAAAATAGCCCGACGATATATGGACGAACCGAAACCTCTTGGAAGTCTCTACAATGAAAAACTGCTTATCGGCGCATCATGGTGAATAGACAGTGATAATTGCGGAGTGCAACGAACAATTCCCCCAGTAATCATAGATCCCAAAACCTACAGGGGGATATTCAGTACAAAGCATTTGCCTGATACCTGCTGGCGCCGTTGGAAAAGGGGAATCAATTTCATGAACTATAGAACCATCAAGCCAAATAGCTACACGGTTTCGTCGGATCACTGCCTTAAACGTGTGTACTGACCCATCCGATACGGTGAAGCCGATTCGTGCGAGAGGCGATCGATCCGGATCAAATCCAGCAGTGTGAATCGCTGGCTTATTGTGCCCTGAATAGCACCACTCCACTCGTCTTCGAAGCACTTGAAAGATGATACCCATTCCCCAGTCTCCACCGGTTCGTGTGAATTTCATCTCTAGGTCGTAGACTTCAGGTGCTGGAACCATGAAATGACAGTAGCTCCATTTGGTGCGATCTAATCGCAATTCTCTAGCTGCTTCGTCGAACGTACCATGCATAATATCACGTTTTATGTTTGGGGCCATTAAATCCACGGTAGCTAACTTCAAAAGCTCTTCTCGCTCCGCTTCTTTAATTCTTACCTTAGCCAAAGCGTGGTCGGACTCTGGATCGCGAGTCTGGCAAATTGAGTACCAGTAAACCGATCTAGCCAATGCCCAACTTCTGCAAACATGTGGAAACTTTTGCGACACTTCCCACCAGCCTTCAGCGAGTTGCTCGATCTCCGTCGGTTTCCGGATTGCATTGAGTTCTAACGTTGCCAATTTTGCGAGGTTAGGGTCTGATCCGTTCTGCAAGTGTTTGAATCCTTGGTTCAAGTCGTTTCGCAAAAAGGTCAAGTAAACCCCTGCGTCCAAATTCGCTTTTGGATCCAATGGCGAGTCGAGAAGTCGTTTCTCGGCCTCTTGACCTTTCTGGATCAAGCTGAAACCATTAAGGACGATCTTGTTCAATGGTGCAAAACTCTGAGTAATTTGATTCCTCATCGCCTTTGGTGTAAGACGAACACCAAGTTGAAAAGCTTCGTGTGCAGATAAATAGTCCTTTCTCGTCGCAGACTTTTGTGCGATCTGTATCAGTGGACCAGTGAAAATTGACTTGTCAAAACCTGGCGGAGACTTACTAATCATTTTTCTAACGGCATCTAAAGAGCGATGCTGAGCGTTGGTCTGAAAGGTGTTCTCAATCATCGTTACGGCATCAAACGCGATCGAGGGTTGCTGGTTTTCAATCGCCGATTCAAGAACACTTTCCAGAATCGCCAGTTTCATTTCGGGAGAAGTGTTCGCGTCAGCTACCTTAAAGACTTCGATGGCAATCTTCTGTGAATTCTCCTGGTTTCCATCTGTAATCGAACGTACTATTTGTCGGGCAGCATCGCGTGCGCCTACCGTTTTTTCTTCACCAGGAAGAGGTAGCAAGCCTTCTTGAGAAACCGAACTTTCTTCATCTTTGGGATCTTTGTTATCTGCGTAATTTCTCGCTATCGTGTCTGTTTGGCTATCTTCTAGTTTGGATTCGCGTTCACTAATTGACTGGGGCTGCGTATGTTTCGGAGGTGAGCCAACAGCGTCGTTTCCCTGCGATTCTTTGTGGATATTTAAAACCTCGTCTTCGGTCTCCATTTCGTCGAACTTATTGGTGTTTTCATCGTGGCGGGCCATGGACTTTCTCTTGGCATCAAAAGGATTCGACCTTTCTAGATTCGTAGGTGTTGGCCGGAAATCGGCCGTATCCCTCCCTATGCCAAGGTTCTCTGAGAAAGCTGTTCGAAGCTTTGTGCGAATTTGGAGTGGGTCAAAGTCAAATAACAACACAAGTAGAATCCAAAGAGTAAGGCTTCCGGTCAAGATGGCGGCTACCTTTCGAGCAAGCGATAAAAAAGGTCTGCTTTTACGTCGTTTTGACGGACGTTTACCTCGAACGCCAGAATGAGTAGGTTGCCACCGGTTTTCCTGTTTCGCGTTTCCCTGTTCTCGAACCTCTGATGACACTGAAGTCGAATGATCTCCTGCAGTCGCGGGCTTCGGTTTTGATTTAACCTCCGAATTCGTACTCTTCGTATCAGGTGAATCTGAGGAATTATTTGTTGTCTTCCGGCGTAGCCTTTCGAGGTATTGATCGTACCTCGCTCGTTTTACCGAATCTGTGAGCAAGTCTTTCGCTCGGTTAAGTTGCTTTGCCTTTGCTGCCGCCTCGGGACTAGAGTTGTGGTCAGGATGATACTTAAACATCGCTTTGCGATAGGCACAAAGGATCTCTTCCTCCGTTGCGGTATGTGAAACGTTTAGAAGTTCGTACGCTGAGATCATTTGGGCGATTTAGTACAAAAAAGATACGATGAGTTGGACTCTCGAAAGTCCAGAAGATCCGAAAGAGTGAACCTGTACTTACGAAGGCAGTCCGACAGCGGCATGTAATATACCATACTTCAACGAGTTACGCATACATTTCATAAGAAGTACCAGCTTTCGATACCCACACCCTGACTTGTTTGGCGTTTCGAACTCCGGAGATGCACGATAAAGACGACTGATCATTCTTTAGCTGAGTTCCCGCCGAGCGCGATTGGATACTTCCCCCGCCAACTCGAACCTCCGCCCGGTAGGTAAACAATAGGGCCAAGCTCGGCCACGAACCTACCCTGGCCACAACCGGTGGCCATTCTCTTGCGGAGTTTTTCACCATGACCAACTGCGCTGAAACTGCGCGCACACCCGACGAGCGGCAACTCGTCGACATCGCATCGATCTTTGCTGCCGGCATCCTGCGGCTCCGGGAGCGAGACTCGCTACCTGAGAGCAAGCAAGTTGGAAATCCGCGGAAACCCATGTCATGATGCCGTTACTTTCTCGATGCTTAATACCGTAAGGACAGTTTGCTTAGAGTCCACGCCCTGTAAAAGACGCGTTTTGCGATCGCGCGACCTCAACCTACGGGGCACCAATGAGCGTGCCAAAAACCAACTCGCTGCTGGTTAACAACGCTGCTCCAATCGACAGATCACCAAGAGGAACGGCCACTGTGCTGTATCGACGGGCAAAAACCGTTAAGCCCGTTTTTCCAGGGTTTTTCGCAATTCAAAGCGCGAGAGTCTTGGTTTTGTTCGAGGAAAGTTGCGCTCGGGGAGCTAAGAATTTTGGCTCGGAAAGAGCCTGTTAAGGCGCAAAATCAGTGATTGGTAAATCATCTCGTTTTTTTACTGTCTTTGATGAGAATCGTCGCAGAGGATCCGCCTTGAGGTTCTCTTTCGCCTGAAGGGGCATGGAGTCTTTGAGGGTCGATCCCAAGTTGTTCAAGGAGTTGATGAACCTGATAGAGTCGCAGTGGTTCGCCTGCACGGATCGCCTCCCACATCGAATCACGAGTCGCCGAGAGTATTTCCGAGTCGACTCGAATGCCTGCCAGTCTTGCGACGATGGCTTTTGCAATGGGCTCATCCACAAGTATCGAATCGCCGCTCGATGGTTGCTCGGCGGGAGATTGTGTGTTTAGACTCATCGGAGGTGCATGAAGTATCTGCCAGTCTAAACCTAGCTCACCAAGCCTAGCATGCACTTGCGGCAAGTTCCAAGGTCGATTCGCGTCGATCGCGAGCCACAAATCCTCTCGCAACGAATTAATCACATTGGCCGATACTCCCGCCTTGGTCAGCCTTGTGAGGATCGCTTGAGCAATCGGCTCTGAAACGATGTTCGTGTCGACAATAGGTTGCTGAACTGCCGAGAGTGCTTCCCCAGACTGATTTTCATTTTCGGCGTTTACAGGATCAATGAAAAACAAGAGCGTAAATAACATGGCTGCCAAGCAAAAACATGCGAAGAAGGCTGCTGCAAGTTTCGCAGGTGAAGAATTGGTCTGATCCATTCTAGCGATTCGACGAATACGATGGATGAGCTTACCACCGTTTGCAGCCATCGCAAAAGCTGACAGATTCCGATTCTCTTCGAGTGTAAGAAGGGATTGGGCGTAGAAAACACGAGTGCCGATTTTCGCGGATTCCATGGCTGCAATAGCTAGCTCATCCGCGCAATGCTCTCGTTCAGACCGAACCTGAGCTGAGATCCACCAAGCTGCGGGGTGATGAAAATAAAGGACGTCAATGCAAAGTTGAAGAGCATTGACTACCATGTCGTGTCTTCTTACATGGGCTAGTTCGTGAGTGATGATCGCATCGATCATGCTTGGGGATATGCCTGTAAGAGCCCAAGCCGGCCACAAGATGACCGGTTTGATCCAACCGAAGACAACCGGTGAACTTATGTCACTAGAAATCAGAACCGTAACCACGTTGCGAACGCCAATTGCCTGAGATATTTTTTGAATGCAGATTTGCCAGGTGTCGTCTGTTGGACGCCCGGCGCGTTGGACAATCCTCCTCATGACGAGCCATCCGATGGCAATACGAATTGCAGCGATCGTCACCCCGATTGCCCAAACCAAGCTAGCCCATGGCAGCCAAGGTTCCACTGTTGAAAGGATCCTTTCAAGGATCTCTGGTACACCAACTCCAGGGAGGAGAGTCTCCGCTATGGGAGCAACCGCGACCGCTTCTACTTCGGTGCGAGTTTCTAGTGGCTCTAAACCGATGCTTAGATATGTTCCAATCGCAAAGATTGGCAACGCAACCAATGAAAATGTTGCGATGAGGTAACGAGCATTCAAAGCGGCATAGGAATTTCTGGGAATCAGCCGCAAGCAGATTGCCAGAACGCTCGCCACAATAACAGCTTGCCAAATGGAATGAAGGCAGACCCAACCTATTTTTTTTGCAAAAGGCTCCAGCAAAAAACCAAGGAGCTGTGTAAGGACCTGGGAACTCGCCATGGGGATTGCTCTTGGAACAACAAGCAAAGGGAATGTACAAACTAGCTTTTCGATTTCTTCGGTTTGCCTGCGGACGCTTTTTCAAGTTGATCAACGAGCCTTCGGATCTCGGCGAGTTCTTCCGGAGTCGACTTGCGATCCTGCAAGGCGTGCAAAACCAGTTCGGCCGCAGCACCGCCAAATGCCCGTTGCAGTAAATCATCGACAAGTTGTTTTTGGGTTTGTGGCCTGGGTGTCGCAGCTTGGTATAAGTGCGATCGACTGCTGACATCGCGTCGTACCAGATTTTTCTCCGTCATGATTTGCATCTGTTTGAGCACGGTCGTGTAAGCCACCGAGCGACCTTGCTGGAGAAATGCTTCATGCACATCGCGCACGGAGCAGGACTCGTGTTCCCAGAGAATCCGCAATATTTCCAATTCGGAGTCTGTTGGCAGTACAGGTGCGGTCATTGAGTCCACTTTTTCTAGGGTATAGGTATCTGAGTTCATTATCGGTTTCAAGCAGGCGGTTATTACAGAGCTTAGTTTAGCCGAATAACCGCACTATGATCGATGAGAAAGCTTCGAGATTGACTCGTAGCTTTTAAGCTCCCAACTCGATGAGTCGCATACGAACCTTTAGCATATCTAAAGGCCTATCAGCGTTGATCGCGTCCCAGATTTCCTGGGTGATGATCGTCAGGATTTCCTCGGAAACACCAGCATCTGCTAG
>VGZN01000328.1 GCA_016872635.1 Planctomycetota bacterium
AACGTCACCCTCGAAACATCCGCGAACGTGCTTCGCGGTACAGTGCTCCGAGTACACGGACTCGAATCGATCGTCTTGCTAGATAACGGCAAAGAACTCCGTTGCGCTGTTCGCCGCGTCCTCAAGAATCTTGCCACAGAACAACGACATGTCGTCGTCACCGGAGACCGTGTCGACGTTGAACCCAATGGGACCGACCAAGGCTGGATTGTTCGCATCGAGAATCGCCGCTCCGAGTTGAGCCGAACGAGCAAAAAACGTCGCCATGTCATCGTCGCCAATGTCGACCAGCTACTCATCGTCACCAGCGCCGCAGAACCATCGATCAAACCCAATCTGATCGATCGAATCCTCGCAACCGCCGAGCAAAATCACCTCGATGCAGCAATCTGCATCAACAAATGCGATTTGGTCGATACCGTCGCCCTGCAACCCTTGATCGGCACCTATGCCCAAATGGGATTCTCTGTCATTCTCGTCAGCGCCGCTCGAGGATGGGGAATCGACCGGTTAAAAGATCTTACCAAAGACCGAATCAGCGTCGTCGTCGGTCAAAGCGGTGTTGGCAAGTCCTCTATCCTTAACGCGATTGCACCAGGTCTCAATCAACGCGTTCAAGCCGTCAGCGCCGAGAACCAAAAAGGGAAGCACACAACGACAACCGCGGAGTGGTTCCCCCTCGCCTATGGTGGTGCCATCATCGATACCCCGGGCGTTCGACAATTCCAATTGTGGGATATCGTGCCCGAAGAACTTGCAGGTCTCTTTCGCGACATTCGACCGTTTGCTTCCAAATGCAGATACCCGAACTGCTCGCATCAACATGAAAACCAATGCGCTGTAAAAGATGCAATCGCAGACGGTCGCCTCGACGCACGGCGGTACGACAGCTATTCGCAAATGCTCGACCAACCCTTCGGCGGATTTGTCGAAGAATCCGATGAGATGCCGCTTCCTCCTCCGCAGCAAACGCTTTCCCCACCGATCTCGATGACGCGTTTTTCGAGGAAGACGCCCCCGAGGAAGATAACTCCGAGGAAGATAACTCCGAGGAAGATAACTCCGAGGAAGATAACTCCGAGGAAGTGTGATTCCAACGACGTTCCCGTAAACCATCCGTCCGTGGACGGTTCAGCAGACAGCGAATAGCCATTGGGCTGTGCGGATAATCGCTGGCTCGATGCGACTCATTCAGAAGACCGGTGCCCAGGTCCCACAACGCGTGACCTGCTAATCTAGCCGCGTCGTATTCTATGGGTTCCAGTTTCTATGGGTTCCAGTCGTGCTCGTCGTACTCGGTATCCAAATGCCCCGATTTGTTGATCGCTAGAAGAATCCGAAATGCCACCATCAGGCTAAAAAGGAATCCGAGCAGTCCGATCAATGACAAATCCTGCAGCCCAAGCGGTCCACCGTTGACGAAAAGCAACGGTGGAACTTTGGAAGCCATCAGGATCGAGGACCCAAGCAGCAAGGAACTGGTGAGCAACCCCAACACCAATCGATTGATCGATGGGCTTAAACCGCGGTGGGTTAGATGGACATCGAGTTTCCCAGATTGCACCAACTCCATCAAGGAACTGATTTGAGAAGGGAGTTTCTCGACCAACCCCTCCATCTCAAAGTAAAGTCGCCGCATCCGCCGGATTTGGCGACTGGGTGAATACCGACTTCGCCAAAGTTTCTTAAACATCGGCTCGATCGCTTCGAGCAAACTGAATTTCGGACTGGTCTTCGAAATCGTCCCCTGCAAAGTCACCAATGTCTTAATTAGCAAACCGAGTTGGCTCGGCAAAATAATGCGATGCCGGTGCAAGATGTCTGTTAAATCGTTCAAGGCACTGGCTAGATCGATATTCTCCAACGGCTGGCTGCCATAAGTGGCGATCATATCGGTCACATCATTGGACAAGAGCGACTCATCGATGGTGGGTGGAGTCCTCCCCACTCTCTTGATCAGCGAAGTGAGCAACCCAGAATCTTTGAGCGCCAACGCCCAAAGCATCTCTTCAATATTCCCCCTTAACCCATCGTCGATTCGACCAACCATGCCGAAATCCAGCAAACCAATGGTACCATCCTGTTGGATGAGAATATTTCCTGGATGCGGATCCGCATGATACAAACCGTGCACGAAGATCATATCGACATAGATCGCGGCGACACGATGCGCGAGCGCATCCAGATCGAGGTCGGGGAATAGCTCGTGATTGTGAACGTCGTTGATGGATCGCCCCTGCAACTGATCCATGGCCAAGACGCGCGCACTCGAATGCGATGCATACGCTTTCGGGATGAGGATTCCAGGAAAATCCTTGAAGGACTCTCGCATCATCATCAAATTGGCTTGTTCTTGGGAAAAACTCAATTCCCGCTTCAATGATCTGGACAGCTGATCCACGATCGAACGGGGCTGCCAAGCGGCCAATTCCGGGATACGTTCCGCCAACGTCGCCAGCCCTGCCAAAACTTCTAAATCTTCATTGATTTTACCGCGTATGTTTTCATGCTGAACCTTCACCACAACTCGCGTCCCATCGGGTAATCGCGCCTCGTGGGCTTGTCCTATCGATGCCGACGCCATCGCGTTCTCATCAAACCAGTCAAATGCTTCCGCGATCGGTTTCTTCAATTCCGATTCGACCACACGCTTCACCGAATCAAAGGAATCCGCTGGAACTTTGGCTTGGAGCAACTGCAATTCCGCAGCTAAATCGGAACCAACCAAATCAGGACGCAACGAAAGGACTTGGCCCAGCTTGATAAACGTTGGCCCTAATTCCGTCAAAGCCATCCGCACTCGAGCTTCGCGGCTATAACTCGCCAGCGGCACCCCTTGATCGTCTTTAATCCAATCGCGCACAAAATCGACTCGGAGCGTGCTGAGCCAATCCGCTAGCCCATAGCGACGCAATACCTGGATAATTTCGCGCCATCGTTTGATGTTCCGATAATACCGGGGTAGTGACGTTATCCTCATTTAGGTTCGCCACCATCCAGGTTCGGAAGTGCAGGGAGTGGCTTGCTCGGTGGATTTTGACCACCAGCTCCCTGCTTGGCGGTAATCTCATCGATCATCTCTTCGGCATTCTTGCGAAACTCCTCGGCATCGATTTCGCCGATGTCATCCATTTGATCCAACGGAGCTAACCCGGATTCGTCGGCCGTCCACCTTGCGGTGATCGTATTCCCAAGGTAATTGATGATCATCGTATTCTCCGACGGCAACAACCTCTGCCGGAACCCCTCACCTCGAATGGCGGGCATATCATGCTTCTGGAACAGCAATCTCCCGGTTTTGACATCCACCAATGCAACACTCGTGAAATCCAAATTAACGCCTCGAATCTTGGTCAAGGACAATCGTCTCACAAAAACCGCAGCGGGGGAGTTTCGGCGTTGTCCGATCGGAAACAAGAAATGCTTCACCCGCTGGGAGCGTTCCCATACTGGCTTGCCATCCAGAACCGAAATCGCGAACAGCTTGCCCGCACACGCAGCGACCGACGGATCGTTCCTCTGGGAGGGGTTCACGATGATCTTTTCCAATTCCATCGAACCTGCATAGGGTAATACCAAGGCTACATCTCCAAAGACTTGGGCGGTAACAATGCTAAATTTTCCTTCGACATCGACGGTGTAATTGGACTCCTGATTGGTCTCGACATTCCAATAGTACATTTGTCCATCGCTGCGCATGGCCGCGATGCCGTAATCACCGACCAAAGCCAAGCGCGTATCGATCGTATGCTCTCTCGACAGAGTAACTTTACCATCGATTGGGTCGATCAATCGCAATTTCATCTCGCTTGCCCGATCTCCATCTTGGGCTCGAACCGGGGCGAATAGCCATTTCTTTCCTATCGTCGCCATCGGCAACCAGCCGTCTTGACCACCTTCGCGGCTGTCAATAATCATCCCATCTCGAATGTCGATCTGAATCATTTTTCCTGTCGTTGGATGGTAGACGTGCAACAGGTCCTTGTTATGCACAAATGAGGAATTGCGGAATCCAGTGACTCCCCAAACCTTATTCCCGGTGATGGAATCTAGACATACCAATTCATCGTTATTGAGGATCACGACTCCCGATCGCGAGACGGCTGCGACGCGAAACGCTTTCTTTTGGACCGGCAACCCCCAAGCGTTCCTTTCAATGCTGATGACTCGCCCACGCCCTCGATCGAACTCGGGTATCTCGTCCCCATAGGAGTGTCGCCAAAGCTGTCCATCCTGCTGGCTCGTGTATGCTTGCAACGTATCGATTGCGATCAGCTGATTTTTCAATTCGATATAAACCAAGCTATCCACGGTATGGATCCGGGGTACCGTCGACCGATCCAACGCTCCCATATCGACCATTTGCTGAAACAGCTCACCCGTCATTGGATTGAAAAACTGCAGGTTTCCCGAGTTGAAATAGACTTGCCAATCCTGGAATGCATCCCCAATCGATTCGACAATGGTGCACAGACTCGAGGAATCACTCACGGCATCAAATGCACGACCATTCGGATTCTCGGTAAACTGCGTGGTTACGTCGACTCGCCCCTTCGGCCATGCATGCGATTCTGTGGCCGCTTTCGCGGCGGCAACGAATCGCTCCAATTGCGCCGCGTCGATCTCAGACCTCATCGAAAATTGCCGCGACTCCCTGATGATCTTTTCCATCATCTGCTTGATCGCAGCAACATCTCCATCTGCATAGTGAAGGGCTAAAAAAGCCCTGGAGACGCGGAGATAAAGTTCAGCCAAAGCCAACTTACTCTCTTTGCTCAGTGGTGCATCATCGCTTGCGCGTTGCTGCAGTATCCTCTCTGCGTCGATTGCGCTGCTGCCAGCGATTGCTTTCGCGGCGAGAATACGCAGTGGCTCCGCAAACGCAATCGCTTGGAAGTGCTCCAAACGCAGCCGCAACGTGCTCCCGTCTTTGATCACGGCTGGATCGAGTCGCGACTCGACCAGCGGCCGCAATTTACTCCATGCTGCTTCTGGGATCTTTTCAATGCAGCGCGCTATCCGGGTGGAAATCCACCGGTCTTCCTGCACGGTCCACTGAGCATTCAAATCGATCTCTTGCCCATCGCTCATTTGATCGATTCTTCGATTCAATCGCGTATCTGACAACTCGACTAATTTGACGAACACCTCTTCCCAACGCCCCTGCTTTTCCAAGCCATGGATCAGGATTCTCAGGTACGAAGGGAGGTCGAGATCGAGCGTCATCTCCTGGTACTTTTGCACTCGATCCACATACTTGTCAAAATCTCGCCGAAGTGCCTCGGTCCCAACCTTTACCAACAACAATTTGACATCCGGATCTTCGGGAGATTTATCGCGGGCTTTTTCCAAAAAGCCCAAAGCGCTATCGATATCCCCAGAGGCCATCGCTAACTCTCCTTGCTTCACCCAGCCTTGAACGCTGTCCCCGTCCTTCTTCAACTCCTCGAGGAGCTTGGTTCTGAAGACATCTCGAATCGAGTAGCAATCGAGTTCAAAAGGGCTTGCGGAGATCAACCGATCTCCAACAACGATCAAATTCCCAAGTGGCTTTTCCACTTTCGCACTCCCGAGAATTTGACCTTTTTCCATATCTAATTCCAAAATCTCCTGAGTCGAGATCGGTAGATAGAACTTAGAACCCGCCCGCACACCGCGCCCGACCACTTGCGCATCGCCGGGCAACGGAATCGCTGGCCATGCTGCTTGCCCCGTTTTTAAATCGACACCCACCACCGAGGAGGCTTGGACGAGCACGACGATATTGTCCCATGCCCCAGCACAGTAGCGAAACAACGATTGCTCGTCGTATCCGAATTGCCACAATTCATCCCCATCTGTCAACGACACACCGTAAACGGCATTGCCGTTAGGTGGGGCGAATACAGCGACACCGTGGTGCAGCAAGACACTGGTTTCTACCGATCGAGGCAACGTAGGATTCGATTCCCGCAAATCCATCC
>VGZN01000329.1 GCA_016872635.1 Planctomycetota bacterium
GTTGCAAACGATTGCTTTGTCTTTCATCGCTGCCATGTGTTCGGCAGTGATGATGTCCTTGTTGCCGGTTGCAGTTACGAAAATATCTGCCGTAGCGACATAATCTTCGATCGTCTTGACTTCGTACCCTTCCATGGTGGCCTGCAGCGCACAGATCGGATCGATCTCAGTCACGATCACGCGGCAACCTTGACCACGAAGTGCTTGGCAGCAACCCTTGCCAACATCGCCATAACCGCAGACGATTGCAACCTTGCCAGCGAGCATGACGTCGGAGGCTCGGTTCAATCCGTCGATCAACGAGTGACGGCATCCATAGAGGTTGTCAAATTTGCTCTTGGTCACCGAGTCATTGACGTTGATCGCTGGGAAGAGGAGTTCACCCTTAGCGGTCATTTCATAGAGACGCTTGACGCCGGTCGTGGTTTCTTCGGAGACACCGCAGATGGCCTTGCCCATGGCGGTGTATTGTCCTGGATTCTTTACGAGTTCCTTTTGGAGAAGGTTGAGAATAACGCCAAACTCTTCGGGTTGGGTTTCTGGATCGAAATCAGGAACCTTGCCCGTGGCTTCGTACTGAGTACCCAGGTGGATCAAGAGGGTGGCATCGCCACCGTCGTCGACGATCATGTCCGGGCCGGTTCCGTCTGGCCAAACCAATGCTTCTTGAGTGCACCACCAGTATTCTGGTAATGTTTCACCCTTCCACGCGAAAACCGGTGTTCCGGTTGGGTTATCGAGCGATCCACCGCGGCCGACGACGACGGCTGCCGCTGCGGTATCTTGAGTCGAGAAAATGTTGCAGCTAACCCAACGGACATCCGCTCCGAGGTCGACGAGTGTTTCGATCAGCACTGCGGTTTGCACGGTCATGTGGAGTGAACCCATAATCTTCGCACCAGCGAGTGGATTGGCCTTGCCATAGCGAGCACGCAGGGCCATCAAGCCAGGCATTTCGTCTTCGGCGAGTTGGATTTCCTTGCGGCCCAAGCTTGCGATTTCTTCTGCTTCCTTACGCTTCCCAGCGGCGAGAAGATCGAATGCAAGAACTTTGAATTGGGCTCGGGAGGGGTCCACAACCCCAGTGGTCTTCTTCTTATCAGCAACCGTACTCATCAGGTTTCTAACTCCGAATATAAAGTGAAACAGCTAAAACGTATCCATAAAATACCATTGCGATGGATCGATCAGTCGGATCGAGACGCAGTGGTGACGAAAATTTGTGTCCCTTTGGCCTCAGGGTCTGGCGGTAAGACCATCCAGCGCTCCATGCTCCAACCGGATTCGGTTAGCCACGATGCGATTTGTTCTTTCGAAAAACCCATCCAACTGTGTCCGAGTTCATCACGGTACTCGGCACGATCGTGGGGCATCATGTCCAAAATGATCAATCGACCGTGACGTTTCGTAACACGATGTGCCTCGGCGAAAACTTGTTGTGGTGCGGTGAGGTAGGGTAGCACCAAGACAAGCATTGCTGTCGTTAGTGTGTCATCATCGATCGGAAGTGAAGTTAGTTCCCCTTTCCGAAGATCGACATTGTCGACGTCTCTAAGTCGTTTTCGAGCGGATTGCAACATCGCTGTTGACGAGTCGACAGCGATGACCTGTTCAACCCATGGCGCGATGGTGTGGCTGATCACGCCAGTACCACAGCCGAGGTCACCAATCACCGAGTGTGTGTCGAGTGCAGCCGCGATCGCCCGGGCGTCCAATCGTGGACCGAAAAGATCTCCCCGCAATCGATCCCATTTCCCTGCCGCGGTGGAAAAAAAGTTTTGCGATTTCGAACGGCGTGCCTCCAGCACTTGCTCCAAACGCGCATCGTCCTGCTCCGCAGTCGGTTCAGCGATACTATGTCCGCGGACGACCGACCACAGACGCTTCTGCGAGGCCGGCATTTCCTGGGAGTTCATTCGATACCAATTGCTCGCTCCCTCGCGCCTCGCATAAGCCCAGCCGTCATCGACCAACACCTTTAAATGTCGACTTACGGTACTTTGGGGTAGTTGGAGCGTGGTACACATTTCGGCGACGGACAATTCTGAGCGTTCCAGCAAACGCAACAATCGGGATCGGGTTGGATCCGAAAGGCTTTGCATCCAAAAAATCATAGGAGCCACTGCGCTCATCGTGGCAACTCCGGAAGGAAACATTTCGAGCTACGATGAATCATCCGCTTATCCGGATGAAAGAATAACAGGCTAAAGCTGTTTATTCAAGGCAAAGTGCCGAAAATGCGGATTCGGGTAGAAATTTGGGCGTTCCGGAAGGTGCCAAATGGCGATGATTTGAGGATTTGCCTTGATAAAGAGTGGCTGATTACCTATCAGGCCAAAGAATTTGATCGAGGAGAGAAGGGACGGTTTTTAGACCAAACCGCCGCATCCATTCGATCTTGAGTTCGTCCAATCGCTCGTCCGCTTCGTTCCTTGGTTTGTCAGGTGCGGGGGTTCGGCGGTTGCTCCAGGCTTGGCCACGAGCGATCCAGAAGATGTGGCTTCCCGACGAGGTCTGGTACGCCCCATCGACTTGTGTTGGCTTGGTCGCCAGCGGATTCACCTTTTGCAAAGCGAGCCATGAATCCCAGGTCGGGTCCTTGGCGACGACTGGTTCGTCCTGCGGACCCAAGACAATCACCGAGTGATCAGGCTTGTTAAGGAATTCACTGATAGAGCGACTCGTTGTGGCGTTGGAGAGCAGCGTTGTCGATGGCACGATCAACCACGAGGCGTGTTCCAGCGGACGGTTGGTAGCGCGTGCATCGGCATGTTTGTTGAGAAATGCAAACATGTGGAACAACCCTTCATCGGTAGCTTGCCCCCAGTAATATCGATGTTCATCGAGTGGTTCTAGGCACCAAATGAGGGTTCGATCCTGTTCTTTATCAAGACCCAGTCGCAACGATTCCTGGAGCATTTCTTTCGGTGGATGGGCTCGCGCCGTCCACTGGGCGGCTTGGATCCATAATCGCCGATTGTCTGCATAGTTCAAAAAGATACTGCCGACGCAGTTTTGGTCGCCAAGTACGACCACACGGCCCTCACCAATTTGTTTAGCTGCAATGACAGGAATCGCACCGTTCCATTCACCCGGTTGTCGTTTGTTGTCGCCATAAAATCCCATCGAGGTTCCTTCACCATACGGAGGATTTCTCCCTTCGTCCGCCCAACCATCGGGACTTGTCCAAGCGATTGCTCCCTTGGGGTCGACGCTACCGCCGGCCAGAAACCCGACGTTTTGAAGACCTTGAACGACAGGATGGTCAGAGAAGGATTCGATGTTGATCCAAGAATTTGTCGACGAGAATGTGTGCGGGGGTCGATCGCACGCCATGTGGTTGGTGAGTTGCAAATCGAGTTCATGGAACCACGCACCGAGCACATGGTTGTGAAAGTAGCAGTTGGTGTGATCTGTGATGACGATCGCGCCGCCACCTTGGCGAAGGAATGCCATCAATGCTTGGATTTCTTCAACCAAAAACGGTGGTCGATCGGCAGAAACGAGATTGATGACGATCAAGTCGACCGAGGATAAGCTTTCTGTGGTCCATGGTCCTAATTGCACGTCGCAATCCCAACCCATCGCGCGAAGCGACTGCACCGCGCGGGCGGGGCCGTTGAGCAAGTGATAATTCGTCTGCCCTGGAGTCGCGAGGGTATCGATCCAAGTGTGGGCGTGGTATGCATCGATCAAAACTCGGACAGGCTCGGTGACCTCTGATGGTTCCTTATGTTGCCCATATACACCCAATGCATCGCGAAGGGGTTCGTCTGCAGTCTCGAGTGTGGAGAGGGAAAAGGAAATGCCGAATAGCAACCCATAAAGGAACAGCAACCCTATCGATTGAAAACGAGTTGCAAGCAATACTCCAACAGATGTAATCTGCGACTCGATAGCGTAACTCGCAGTTTCCGCCTCATGAGGCATCGCAGAGATTCTCCAACGGAGCATCCTCGAACAAATTTGGTAGCAAGGAGGGACTTTCAAACCGAGTTTTGCTTCCTTTTGATCTCATGAGAGCCTGGTTCCCGAGCCAGAGGGTTTTTGATGTACGCTTGGAAGCAGCATTTGCACAAATCAAATTGCTTAATCTGGTAGATTGCGTCGTCAAATACCGAGGAGCAGGCTGCATCGGCGGAGTCAATCAAATCCTGCAGTTCGTCGAGCGTAGAAGCGTTATCCGCGTCATCGACGATTTCTACCTCATCTCCTTCGCCGGCCGCTTCCAGTTCGATCGTCAATGTGTACCGTAGGTCCGTCGTTGGATGAATGGTTTGCTTGCACCGATCGCAGGTATACACCATATCGAGACAACTTTCTGTAACGTAAAGAGGGGGGAGAGGAACGCGAGGGATAGACGCCGTTCGGCTGTCTCTTCAATCGTACCTCGCTCTGCGTGCGCACAGCGAGGAAGTTGAAGATCGCCAGGCAAGTTGTGCCCGAGATAGCGATTGGGGGATGATAAGACGTAGCGATCGACCGATTTGGAAGGGTCCTAGAGAATTTCGCGGTCGAGTCCGTAGAGAATCGCGGGAAGGAGGCATAGGTTTCCGACGAGTCCACCTAGCATGGTCCAGGCGGCCAAAGTTCCAAAAGCAAACGTGGGGAGGAAATTGCTGAATGCCATAGTGCCGAATCCCAACACGAGTGCCAGTGTTGCCATCAATACGGCAAGTCCCGTCTCGGACTGGGCTACCCTCAAAGCATCGATCGAGGTTTTTCCGGTCATTCGTTCGCATCGATATCGGTAGAGGTAATGGAGCGAGGAATCGACCCCCAGGCCCATCGAAACAGCAGCGATCATTGCGGCTCCTAAGTTGACGTGGATATCGTTCCAGCCGAGGGTACCGAGGACCACCATGTTCGGAAGTGCGGAGGGCAGGATGGCGATCATCGCCAATTTCGCCGAGCGAAGTGCAATGGACATGGCTATTCCGATACCAAGAGTTGCGCATAGAAAAGACACCCATTGATCGGCGACGACATTCTCCACCAAACGTGTCAGGAGTACGTAATAGCCAGAGACTAGGAATGGGGTGCGTCCGCTCGGTGAGGATTGCGAAAGTTCGGATGGGTCGTTTGTGGAAACGGGAGTTTTGTCTGGCCCAAAAAATCGCTGCCAGGCTGGGTCAGCAACATGCTGAGCCACGATGGAGTTGACCCGTGTGATGAGTTGATCTTTTTGGTTCGCCCCAGATCGTTCACGCGATCGAAGCATCACGCGAAGATAACATTGTTTTCCTTTCTGGCTATCGGGAGCCCAACCGCTGAGGAGCGTATCAAAAAAAGAGCCCATAACCTGGCGCATTCCCAGGAGTCGGGCTTCGATAGGAACCATTTTCAAGACGGAGGCATCGCGAGCGATGTGATCTGTATCTGCAAGGCTCATCGCGCTGGTGAGTCGAAGCGGCGTTTCCTCTAGATCGCCAGCAGCAATTTCGATGGCCAGCAGTTTTTTCTCAAGTGATTCGACCGAGTCGAAATAAGCTTCCTCGATGCGATCGGGAGCAGGGAGCATCACATCCCAGATCCCTGCACCACCTAGTTCCGTTTCTACGGCTTTGTACGCGTATGCAATTGGAGAGTCGGATTGGAAGTTCTTTAGGAAATCCGTCTCTACTTTGAGTCTCGCAGAGCCGAGAATTGACCAGACCAAAATGGCAAAGGCGGCCATGTAGATGCCGCGTCGGTGTCTGCAGATAACATCGAGGATTCGGGTCAAAAAGGACTGTACGGCCTCTTCCCCGGGCACGATTCCCAATCGGTACGAATCCCATCGAGATGGTGTTCTGGACTTAGAGTTGGGGCCTAATAATGCCATGGTGGGCACGATCATGAAGATTCCAGCGAGGACCACGCTGCATGCGATCGCCATCATGCTGCCGTAGTCTTGAACTGGTCCAACGCGTGAGAACAGGAGAGACCCGAATCCGATCGCATCTGTCACGCAAGCGCCGACG
>VGZN01000330.1 GCA_016872635.1 Planctomycetota bacterium
GTGCGGATTGCAAGCAGGATAGGATCGAGTTGGGATTGCTCTCATCAAAGGTGAGGAATCGGATCACGTTCTCCTGTGAGACATATTTGAACGATTCCGAAAATAAAAGCTGGTCCCCCGTGGTGTAGACAAGCGCTTCCCATTGGTGCTCGAGGTGATCCCCCAAGCCTAGTGTCAAATTCAAGGTGACGTCGATGAATCGGGCAACGTTTTCCGCTCGCTCCGTATATCGACGCATCCAAAAAATCGAATCCGCAACTCTCGATAGCATGGTTTCAAAGCATTCGTTGGAATCGTTGTTAGTTTTCGTCTCGCAATACCCAAGTGTCCTTGCTACCGCCCCCTTGAGAGGAGTTTACGACGAGCGAGCCTTTGACGAGAGCCACCCGTGTTAATCCGCCGGGAACGATGTAGATATCTTCGCCGTAAAGGATGTAAGGCCGCAAATCTACATGCCGCCCTTCCAGCGAGTCTCCACAAAGGGTTGGTACTGTTGACAGAGCAAGCATTGGTTGAGCCACGTAGTTTCGCGGATTCGACTCGATAAGCTGTCGATACTTTTCGTGCTGATCCTTGGTAGCACGGGGTCCTAGCATGATGCCGTATCCACCCGACTCATTCGCAGGTTTGATCACTAATTCATGGATATGTTCGAGTACGTACTTGCGATCCTGTTCATCCGCGCACATATACGTCGGCACGTTGGGCAAGATCATTTCTTCGGAGAGGTAGTACTGAATCATTTTGGGGACATAGGCATAGACTGCTTTGTCATCGGCAACACCAGTTCCAGGAGCGTTCACCAGTGCGACTTTGCCTGCGCGGAAAACGTCCATCAAGCCGCGCACACCGAGGGTTGAGTCGGGGCGCAGGACATCGGGATCGAGGAAATCGTCGTCGATTCGGCGATAGATGACATCGACTCGCTTGAGTCCTCTGGTGGTACGCATGCAGACGTAGCCATCGCTGACGACCAAATCGGAGCCTTGAACGAGTTCAACACCCATTTGCTGGGCGAGGAAACAATGCTCAAAATAGGCCGAGTTGTAGATTCCAGGGGTCAGTACAACGACATTGGGGTCACGCGAGGACGCTGGCGCAACGTACTGCAACATCTTAAGTAGTTGTTCAGGGTAGGTTTCTACGGGCAGGATGTTGTGCCCTTCGAAGAGTTGAGGGAAGGTGCGTTTCATGACCTCCCTATTTTCGATCACATAGGACACACCTGAAGGGCATCGAAGGTTGTCCTCGAGCACATAGATTTGGCCATCATCGCCACGCACCAAGTCGGTACCGGTGATATGACACCAGATACCGCGCGATGGATTCATGCCTTGCAACTGCTTTAGATAGCCTTTGCTCGAGGCGATCATGTACTCAGGAAGTACTTTGTCACGAATGATCCGTTGGTTATGGTACATGTCATCGATGAACATGTTCAGAGCTCGGATCCGTTGCTTGAGTCCGGCTTCAACGTAACGCCATTCTTTTTCCAAGAGCACACGAGGAATCAGGTCAAAGGGCCAAATCTTCTCGGTCCCGGCCGCATGGCCATAGACATTGAAGGTGATCCCCATGTTGAGCAGTTCGTGATCTGCAGCTCGTTGGCGCCGTTGCAATTCCCCCAAAGGTAGGCATTCCAGTCGGTCGACGAGGAACTCAACGCCGGGTCTCGGTCGCCCGCTGGCGGTGAACATCTCATCGAAAAATCCTTTGGTGTCGTACGATCCAATCGAAAGTGGGTCGCCATTGGTAATGACGTTGGAAGTACGGATGGATACTGGTTCGCTACTCATCGCGGAGAGGTCCGTGGGATTGACGTTTGCTAGTCGGGGTTCGCACTGGCTTTTCATCCTGCGCACTCAATGCTTTAGTACAGTGAATCGCAATACTGCGGTTCGTACCGCGGCGGTTCGCGGCGCGGCGATGCGTCGCGAAGCAATTCGGATCACGGTAGATCTAATTTGTACCTGTGGAGAAGCTTTAGAATCCAGTGGAATTGTTTACGTGCTCATGGTCGGTGGGGTGGACTGCTGAAAATCAAGGCTATCAAAGAGCACGAGATGCACTCATCGCGGGCAGGCTTTCTAGGGCTCAACTTTCGGAACCCTGCGAAATCCCCTGGAAAAAGCGAGGAAAGCAGACGGACCATCGATCCGATGCAGCCCCCCCATCTGGACGACCCCCGAGAAGCAAATGCCGCGCCAAATGCCCCTCAACAGGAACTGGGCAGATTGAGGCCTCGCGGGACCGAGCGAACTGGGAGTTAGAATTTCCAGCGGAGCTCGGAACGCATCCCGTAGATATCAGGCGCGCCGTCGAGCCAACCGTTCATGGCATCCAAGCGGAGGATAGTCCAATTGTTTAGCGCTTTTTGGAAACGAGCGCCGATTGCATATTGTGGACCGGCAGCACGGCCGAAGGTGTTTCCGCCATAAGGATCCAGTGCGGCGAACTCGAGAACGAGTTGTTTTCGGAAATCGGCAGAGAGCATATTGATCCCGGTCGCACCGCCGTAGGCATTAGATCCAGTAGCGTTGAGAGTAGGGTAGTTGGTAAGCCCGTCGGTTTCGAAGTTAATACCGGTGTTCCTAAGGATTCCTCCCGCGCCGGCGGCTCGGGCGACACTTTGAGGGCTTCCCGAACCGGCAAAAAAATTCCAATAGGGAACGAAAGTCGACGGATGGGAACTGATCCAACTGTTCTCAAAAAGGAGCAATGCCCCATCTGCGGTGCGGTCTGATCTTTCGACATTTTGACCGCTGTTGCCAATGAGCCTGACGGAGTTCGAGATCCGCCCAAAATACCTTCGCGTGTAAGCGATCGCAGCGTTGTTGTATGAGAAGTTCGAATTATCGATATCGTTGAGATAGGCGTAATCCGCTTCGATGTAGCCATTGTAGGCTTCGATGAACCAAGCGGTACCGTAGACTTGAGCGGCATTATTGTCATTGAGGAATGCAGGACTTGTAACTTGATTGAACCCTGCGAAGAAAGTCGCTTCGTAGTTCGCCCAGTTTAAAGCGCGCTGTTGTCGCCATGGTGCACCTAATGCAAAGCCAGCCACAGCATCTTCCATCCAGATGCCATTCTGATAAAGGAGCGGCACTAGACCACAAGTGAACGGGAGGTCAAACGGAGCATCATCACCGATCCAACCTCCGGTCATCGCACCGAGGTCTCCCTCAAAGAACGCGGTATCGGGTTGAAAGT
This sequence comes from Planctomycetota bacterium, assembly GCA_016872635.1. GTDB lineage: Bacteria > Planctomycetota > Planctomycetia > Pirellulales > Pirellulaceae > JBKCUI01. The sequence goes on from VGZN01000330.1 coordinate 3,214, forward strand.
CATGTTCATCCTCAAACCTTGCCGTCCCATCGCTGAAATCAACGCGGGTGAATTGCCCATTATTATCGAGTGGACCGGTGAACATGTGAAACCGTTCGGTCGCAGTGAACCGCATGTCCATATCGAGGTTCAATCGATTAGCCCAGGAACGGGCTGGTTGTCCACCCACGCGGTTAATTCCGACCGCGCTTCGAAAGTCCCCGTAGATTAAAAAGGAGGGTTGCAGCAGATTCACATCGCTGAAGACAGGGATGCCGGGAGCGTACATACCACCCGTGTAAAAAGGCCGCCACCATTCGACCCAAGGCCTCTGGACTGGCATGGAAGCCTTGCCATTGTAAGTGGCGATCTCATTGCATGGATCTAAAGGCTTGAGTGTTACCGGTTCTGGTAAGAAGTCGGAGTTTTGGAATGGAACGGTCGTTGCACAGCCATCTCGCAGCGGTTCACCTCCGACGCCCGACCAATTGCTTAGATTCTGACCGACTCGCGTATGGTGACTTCCCGGTAAACCAAGTCCGCTGTCAACGGGTGCTATTGCAGAAGGTTGCGACGCGAGACGATCGAATGCCGAAGGTGGGAGAAGCAACTGGTCGATCGCCGGTGACGTTGGCAACATCGATGGACTAGTCGAATCCGCCCCATGCTGCACAGACAGAGGATTGGTGTAAGGAGGCGGATTGCTGTGCAGTGCAGATCCGTATTGCAGTTCTAACTGCGGCGTTAATTGCGGGATTACTTCGCTACCACTCGACGGTGCTGGAAGTGGTTGCGCCAACAACCTATCGGGAGGCAGGAGATTTTCATCGTTCCCGTTCGGTGACTGGAACGATTTTGGTTCATAACTGATCTGCTGCGTTGGTAGGAGATTGAATCGTTGAGTTTGCGGTAAGGCTGCCGTTGGGGAGGATGTTCCAGCGGAAGACGCCGATCGTTTCGCAGGCAGGGGTGGAATAAAAACTGCAGTGCCGGTAATAGCAGTGCCGGTAGTCTTAGGATTTCCTGCAGGCATCTTCCCCGGTACACCACCACCCAGCGTTGGTAATTGTTGCATACCAGTGATGCTGGGGGAACTTGGGTTTGGTAACGCCAATCGCAACGTGCTTTGCGCTTCGACTCGTCCCAATGCAACGTTGCTGACGAGCAGGGTCGCGAACATGAGTTGCGTTCGCCTTCTCCGTTTGCCGCGGAGTGTTGGTTCTTCAGCCCAATCGTTCCTTTGCCACATCGATGAGTTCACTATTTCACCACGAACTCCACGGAGTATGGATGCACATCGAGGATCGATTCGTTGAGATTCTGAAGCATCTCCGGGGTGCCTTGGCAAAAGATCATGAAGTAGGGTGGTTCCACACGGCTTCGCATGCGTACGCTCAACCGATACGTTCCGGGTTTGCAGAGCAGTTCGCCAGGGATCTTGTAGTGTGCTGTTCTGGAGTCGAGAGGCGGGATGCTGTGGGCTTCCATGCGCACGAAGGGGGGATGATTGAGTACCGTGTACGGGACGGTACCAGGTCGGAAGAATGGAAGCGGATCGATGTCTACGTTAACAGGTAGATACATCTCTCGTTCCGTCCCTTTGACATTGGTAATTAGGAACTTCGTTTGGAAGTTTACTAATTGAGTATCCCGAGGGATTTTTCCAGCTCGCACATCGAGTGAGTGCCAATCGCGGAGATCACCGTTGCTATCGAGGTGACCTGTTTCCCAGAGCCTTTGGCCATCGGGGCCAACCAAGGCCGCGTTGAGCCAAAGCTGCGGCTGGGCACCGAGAGAGCCGCTTGGCATATTGTGCCCCTCGCTGGTATTCGAAACGGCGTAGTGGAGTTTGAGGTCTTGGCCTAAGCTAGGAGAGTTGTCGAAGAAAGGACCATCGATGCGGCTACCATTCTCGAGGACCCGAACGGCAGACCCACGCTTGACAGCTACGAGCCCTTGGTTTTCCTGGATGACCTTTCGCGCGTCTCGACGTTCTTGTGCGGAACTCCACGCAGGCGGAAATACGGTCCCTTGCGGATTACGAGCCACTGTGGCTTCGAAAGCTTCATCGCCCCACCCCGCGCGATGATCGAATTGCAACCATTGCTCAATGGTCCAACGCAAGGATTTTTCGTTGTGTGGAAAGAGACCGGGATGAGCGAGAGGTACGCTGGGTCCCCAAAAGATATGGTTGGAGTGCTTGCGATGGGTGTTGACTGATTTTCCGGATATCTCTGCTGCGGCTCCGACCGGGTATCCTAGAGGCTTTCCTGGTTCGATACCCATGTGACAGTCTTGGCACGAGATTCCTTTTTTGCATGCGGGCCCAGATCGGTATTGCTGATAGACAATTTCCAGCGCGATCCCTGGTTGCACGAGGACTTGGTGGCAACCTGCGCAGAACGAGCTATCCGAAAGTTGTTCAAATTTGATGGCCGCTTGGTGAAGGGATTGATGAGGACGCTTGTCATTGGGATCGATTTTGATTTTGTAATTATCCGCATTGGCAATAGCAGCGGCGATTCCCTCCCCGCCGATGTTTCCAACGATGGGATCGTAAACGCTGCCTGGTTCGATCCTGCGTTCACCGTTAACTCGACCGTAGCGTTCAACGACTCGGTGGCAAGCGATGCATGTGATTCCCTCGCGGAATACGACTGGGCCTTGGAAGATAGGAGCGTTTCGCGGGTGATCGGTTTGGGTGGCGACTGGAGCGTGACAACGAACGCAGAAGGTGCCAGAAGTACCTCGTGTTAGCGCAAAGA